>CAZAIY010000084.1:0-5624 GCA_964485295.1 uncultured Oxalobacter sp.
CTCCGGCAAGGATGGCAGATAGGATGCCTGTTATAAGAGGATTAATTCCAAAGGTGTCAAAGAGTGCATTTGCCATGGAATTTGATTGTACGGTTGTTCCAATCCCTATGCCGGCCAACATTCCGAAAATTGCAAATAGTACGGCAAGCCATTTCCATTTTTTTGTCAATCCATTCTGTATGTAGTACATAGGTCCGCCAATTGTGTTGCCGTGAGAGTCTTTTTCCCTGAAATAAATAGCCAAGGTAGCTTCACAAAAAGCAGTTCCCATACCAATAATGGCAATAACCCACATCCAGAAAATAGCACCAGGCCCACCGTAGTAAATAGCCGTTGCAACTCCTGCAATATTACCTGTACCGACATGAGCTGCCATAGCCGTCATTAAGGCATTAAAGGGGGTGATATCGCCGGTTTGATTGTTTTTTCGTCTTCCTTCCCATAAAAACTTAAAAGCAAGCCCCAGATTTCGTTGTGGAGCCAGTTTTAATCCACAACACAAATAAAGGCCTACCCCGGATAACAGTAACAGCATGGGGGGACCCCAGACAATCGCATTTATATTGTTGATAAATTCAATTAGTGGCTCCATTATTTTTTATGAACAGATCAAAAAATGAATGATTTTACCAAGTAAAAAATTAGATGCAAGATATAAAGCAAAGCAGGAAAAAAGTCATTAATTCTTATGAAAAAGTTATAGTATCAATGTATAAGAAAAGGATTTTCATACGTTGTTTGAAAGAGGGATTCATTAGAGGAAAAAGAAAATGAATAAAGAAAAAAGATTTTGTTTTTTTACGATTATTGCCATGTTGATTCTTGCAGTTGGGATGATGAATCCGGTGCTGGCTGAGGCAAAAACAAATTCAAAGAAAATGATGAAGAAAGAGACAACTTCTTCACAGCTGGAATCTGAATCCGTGCAGCAGAAAGTTACTCTTAGTCCGATAGCTTTGAATAATCAGGCAACCATGTATTACAAAGGAAAGGGCGTTAAACAGGATTATTCCAAAGCACTTTACCTCTATAAAAAAGCGGCGGAACAAGGGCATATGGCTTCTGCAATTACAGTGGGATATATGTATGAAAATGCTCTGGGAACGTCATTAAATTATATGGAAGCAATGCAATGGTATAGAAAAGCAGCTGACAAGGAATACGCCAGTGCACAAAAAGCAATTGGAGATTTATATTTGTTAGGGAAAGGTGTCAGTCGAGATAGCAAGATGGCTGCTCAATGGTATCAGAAAGCGGCAAATCAGAATTTTATCGATGCCCAATGCATACTGGGTTATCTGTATATTCGGGGACATGGTGTACAAAAGGATCTTTTAAAAGGGCGGGAATTATTGGAAGAGGGCACAAAACAAAACAATGCCTGTGCACAGCATTATTTAGCTTTTATGTATATGAATGGATTAATTACGGCATTACCAAATACAGAAAAAGCCATAGAATTGGATCAGATGGCGGCTAGAAATGGCAATGCAGAGGCGCAATACAATATCGGAAAGGCAAATGAGATTGGCTGGATTACCTATGCAACGGAATTAGACGCCTTAAATTGGTATATACACAGTGCGAATCAGGGGTATCCACTGGCAATGGAACGTTTAGCCGAAGTTTATGAAAAGGGGCAATTAAAGCAAAAAATAGATTCAGAAAAAGCTGTGCTGTGGCGTAAAAAAGCATCTGCAGCCTGGAATAACTGGTTTGAACCGCGTCCGGTTTCATTGGATCAGGTGCGATTTATGCCGGAAAAATAAAAATTTTGAAAATGCATTAAAATGGAACGAAGAAAAAATAAAAATTTTCTGTTAATGGTAGGAAGATTAAGAGCGTGATATAGCTTGAAACCTCAGTTAATTTGCGGTTTGAGCAAAAAATGAGGAGTGCTCTGCAAGAAAAAAAATAACCTGCTATAATAACATCACAATGTAATTTATACAATGAAATTTAACTGATTTTGAGTAAAAAATTTTTGAGTGGTTTGGACAACATAAAAAAAATAGGATAAAATAAACTTATCTTAGTGTGTTGTTGAAAACATCTTTGAGAGTGAAGGTGTAAATTGCTTGGTCGGTTTCAGAACAGGTCTTCAGCGAACACTCAAATAAAAGAAATTTAAAAAGGAAATTAACCTGGTGTTTTTGGAAGCATTGTTACGAGCACATCATCGTAGCGTTAAGTTCAATACCCAGAACAGCTTTTAAAAATATTACATTAACTGTGTTCTTTGGAAACTTTGTCGCGCTCACATCAATCGTGGCATTGTGCTTTAACAGGAAGCAAATTTTCAAACAATACTTTAAAAGGTGAAGAAAATGAGAAATCCACGTTTAGCAGAATCAACAGCATCTTCAATTGCGCTAGATCCGTGGCGCGGTTTTAAAGGTGAGGAATGGCGCGAAAATGTAGCAGTACGTGATTTTATTGCGCTCAATCGCACTGAATATCTTGGTAATGAGGACTTCCTTGCTGGTCCAACTGAACGTACTTTGAAAGTATGGGAAGTTGTTAAAGAATTGCAAAAACAAGAGCGTCAAAATGGCGGTGTTTTGGCAGTTTCATCTGACGTTGGTTCCAGTATTACCTCACATGGACCTGGCTATATCGATAAAGAAAATGAAATCGTTGTCGGTTTGCAAACGGACGCTCCACTCAAACGCGGTATTTACCCAAATGGTGGTCTGCGCATGATCGAAACCGGTTTGGAGGAATACAACTTCCCACCGATGGATGAAAAAGTTGTTGACATTTTCACTCATTATCGCAAAACCCATAACCAAGGTGTTTTTGATGTTTATGACCCAGAAATCATGGCATGCCGTCGTAGTGGTGTTATTACCGGTTTGCCAGATGCATATGGTCGTGGCCGTATCATCGGTGACTATCGTCGTGTTGCTCTTTACGGAATTGATTTCCTGGTTGCCGATAAAAGACGTGAAAAAGCTGAAAGTGACAGCAAACCATTTAGCGAAGAAACCATTCGTCTTCGTGAGGAATTGACTGAGCAAATTAAAGCTTTGCAAGAGCTCAAACAAATGGCTCAAAGTTATGGTTTTGATATTTCAAATCCAGCAACAACTGCGCTTGAAGCTGCACAATGGCTCTATTTTGCTTTCATCGGCTCTGCAAAAGAAGCAAATGGTGCTGCAACTGGTATTGGTCGTATTACAACTTTCCTGGATATTTATATCCAACGTGATTTGGAAGAAGGTCGTATTACTGAAGCCGAAGCACAGGAAATTATTGATCAGCTCGTTATCAAATGCCGTATTTTGCGTTACCTGCGTACAAAAGATTTCGACGCACTTTTCAGTGGTGATCCAACTTGGGTAACAATTGCATTTGCTGGTATGTGTAATGATGGTCGTTCTATGGTAACTAAAACGGATTTCCGTTTGTTGCATACGCTGACCAACCTGGGTACTTCTCCAGAGCCAAACCTGACTGTACTTTGGACAGAGAAATTGCCAGAAGGTTTCAAACACTATGCATCCAGAATGTCAATTGAAACATCGGCAATCCAATTTGAAAACGATGATCTGTTGCGTACTGCTTGGGGTGATGACTGTTGCATCGGTTGCTGTGTTTCCCCACAAGCAAGTGGTAAACAAATGCAATATTTCGGTGCACGTGCTAACTTGCCTAAGGCATTGTTATATGCGATCAACGGCGGTGTTGATGAATTGTCTGGTGAAAAAATTGTTGAAGGTTTTGAGCCAATTACAAGTGAATATCTTGACTATGATGAAGTTATCGAAAAATTCGATAAACTGGAAACATGGTTGTGCGAAACATATGTACGTGCTTTGAATGTCATTCACTATATGCATGATAAATATGCATATGAGCGTCTCATGATGGCATTACATGATCGTGATGTTGTTCGTACCATGGCATTCGGTCTTGCTGGTGTTTCCATTGTTGCGGATAGTCTTTCTGCAATCAAATATGCAAAAGTAAAACCAATTCGCAATGAAAAAGGTATCGCTATTGATTTTGAAATTGAAGGTGATTTCCCAGCATTCGGTAACAATGATGATCGTGTTGATCAAACTGCTGCTAAATTGTCTGAAAACTTCATGAACAAGTTGCGTGCTCAAAAATTGTATCGTAATGCAATACCAACACAATCTATTCTGACAATTACCAGTAACGTTGTGTATGGAAATAAAACAGGTAATACACCTTGCGGTCGCAAAAAAGGTGAGCCATTCCCTCCAGGAGCAAACCCATGCAGTGGCCGTGATACCAAAGGTTTTGTTGCAGCTGGTGCTTCTCTTGCTAAGTTGCCATATGCTCATAACCAAGATGGTATTTCCTGGACAGCAAATCTGACCGAACAAGCACTTGGTAAAGTAAGACCTGAACAGGTTGTTAATCTTTCCAACTGCCTTGACGGATTCTGTTCAGCAGGTGGTTATCACATCAATGTAAATGTCTTGGATCGCGACATGTTGATTGATGCGATGAATAACCCAGAAAAATATCCACAATTGACGATTCGTGTTAGTGGGTATGCTGTTAACTTCACACGTTTGACTCGTGAACAACAGCTTGATGTTATTAATCGTACTTTCCACAAGGTAGCGTGATAGATACTCAAAAAGAAAACCTCCCGCTAGAAGCGGGAGGTGTACAAGGTGGATATGTCCACTCAACTGAACCCAGCGCAGCGGTAGATGGTCCAGGAATGCGTTTTGCATTATTTGTGACTGGATGCCAAATGCGCTGTCTTTATTGCCATAATCCGGATACGTGGGATCGTAAAAGTGGCACTTGGCGTTCTGTCGATGACGTTGTAGACGAAATTGGCAAGTATGCTCCTTTTCTTAAATTTGCAGGGGGATTGACTATCAGCGGTGGAGAACCCTTGGTTCAAGCTGATTTTGTTCATGAAATCATGCGTCGCTGTAAAGAAAAATATGGTATGCATACTGCGTTGGATACCAATGGATTACTAGCAAAAAACTTTTCAGACGAGTGGTTTGATGTAGTCGATATGGTGCTTTTGGATATAAAACAAATTGATCCAGAAAAGCATAGAAAATTAACGGCAACACCAATAACCCAAGTATTGGAATTCGCAAAACGACTGGATAGGATGGGAAAACCTACCTGGATACGGTATGTTTTAGTTCCAGGGCATACCGATGATCCAGAAGATGTCGATAAGTTGGCAGAATTTGTGGCTACTTTAAAAAATGTCGAGCGTGTTGAAATTTTACCTTTTCACAAAATGGGAGAATATAAATGGCGCGAACTTGGCATTCCATATGAATTAACCGATACGCCAGCACCATCTTTGGAGACAATAGAACGAGTTAAAAAACAGTTTGAAAAACATGGTCTATTAGCTGTTTCATAATTCCTTATTTGTCTTGACTTTTTTTTTCTGAATTCATTTAAAAAGGTAAATTAATCTATTGTTTGACTTATAACAAAATGAAAAATTTTTTTTGTTATATGATGAAATCATTAGATAACGTGTGATGTGTGTTGCTGTGCTATTATCTCTACTTAAATTAGAAGCATAAAAAAATCCCCGAATCAACTCGGGGATTTTTTTATGCAATTTTGGTAAAAAAACTAGGAACGAAAACAGGCGGATAAGG
>CAZAIY010000085.1:0-5583 GCA_964485295.1 uncultured Oxalobacter sp.
CGAACCATATTTCAGCATGACCCCCATGGCCGTATCACCATCAATATTGGCATTGTCGCGTTTAATATCGCTGGCGGTGGCTTCCTTATTGGTCAGCTCATCAAAAATCCGCATCAGATTGGAATTGCGTGCACGAATTCGACTGCGTTCTGATCGATAAAGAATGTATTTTTTGGCGACATAAGCATAACCGTTATCCATAAGAACGGTTTCGACAGTATCCTGAATATCCTCGATACTTGGAGAAGTTTCCTTGAAAATCAGGGAAAGTTTTTGCTCGACACTTTTTGCAAGACGCATGCTCTCTTCCGCGTTTCCTCTATTACAGGCTGTTAAAGCCTTGTTGATCGCGTTTGCTATTTTTGTAATGTCATAAGGAACTTTGCGACCATCCCGTTTCTGGATAGTCTGAAACATTCTTTCTGTTCCTTTGATAATATTTTCTATCTGATTTATCGCATCAGGATTTTTTACAATATCGAGCATTTTCTTACTTCCCCAAAAAGTGTTTTTTAATTTCCGTTCATTATATCTGGCATTTTAAAATCCTTCAGAGCCTTCAGCGCCCCCAAAAAAGCTACATTTCCCTCTAAAATTCATAATCTTAGAGAAGGTGTGATTTTGATTCCCTTCTGGAAAAACGCAAAAAATGAACAAGAAAAATCCATTTTCTTGATCTGGATCAATTTATAAATACCTTTATGGATCGCTTTTTATCATTGGGCATTTATGGTTTGATTTTTGTGATGTACAAAAATTCTTTTATCAGACGGATAAAGTAAAAATGCCTTTTTGGCCGGAAAAATTCAAGATACTATTAAAAATGTTACAAAAAAAATTTTGAGGGGGAAATGGAACCAGCCAATAAAATGGAAAACTACCGGTTCACGGATATGCTGTCTCACATCTGGTTTCCTTTTATCATCAGTGTCGTTGCCGGTTATACCTTTATGAGTCTTGCGCCATTGACCTATCAGTTTATGGCGCTTTTTGGAGTCGGTTATGCCGGTCTGTCCCTTTTTTTAAGCAGTCTGTTGTGGGCCCACGCGCTGGTTCAGTTGCCGGCAGGTTTGATGCTCGATCGTTTAGGGCTTTACAAGGGATTTTTGATTGCGATTGCCCTTGCCCTGTTTTCAAATATTCTTCCTTTCGCCGCACCCAATAGCCTCAGTATTGCAACGATATTAAGATTTCTTGCGGGATTAAGTACCGGTATCCTGTTTTTGGCCGGTGTCAAAATTACAGGAATCATGGTGCCAAAAGAAAAGATGGCTCAGGCACAGGGTGTTCAGGGTGCGGCTTTCAGTCTTGGTATCATGCTTCCCTATGTTACCTTGCCCTATTTGGGTGATGAAGCCTGGCGTTTTTCCTATGGTATTCCCATCATACTGGCTGTTTTTCTTCTCGTTGTCTCTTTCAAATTACCCTCTTCCATTCGTCAGGCAGGAACTAACACGCAGTTAAAAGCGAATGATTTGTGGCAGGCCATCCGGCTCATCTCGACGTCCCTTCCAATCTGGATGTTGGGTATTTTTCATGGTTTTTCCTACGGCACACTCAATAATCTGGGGCAGTGGCTCCCTTCCATTTTGGCTGATATGGATGCATTGGGTCATGCTGCCACATGGAGTTTGGGAACGGCAATCGTTCTTTTGACAGGGACGATGGCCCGTGCTTTTGCCGGAGTTTGTTTGCGGTGGTGTTCCCGCAGTTTCATGACAAATATTGCGGTTTTGTTTATTGCGGTTTTATATATTGTTTTGGGATTGTTGGGAAATCCCTGGATCGGGCTCGCAGTAGGCATCATTTTAGCCTGGCTGGGAGGATCCAATTATGGTTCCATTTTCAGCCTGACAGGTCAGAGTGTTTCCCCGGTTTATATGGCAACCGCTTCCGGTTTCATGAATTTAATTGCGAATATTACGAGCGTTCTTTTAACCGTCTTTTTTGGAACCGTAAGAGAATATTCAGGCAGTTTCAGCTGGGCTTTATGTGCAGCAGGTATCGTTGCTCTTTTGTTTTGGATAACGGGGTATCGAATTATTAGAAAAATGGATCATCCGGTCTGATGAGATAGTATCATAAGCCTGTTTCCATTGATAAAATAAGCCCATCTCGTTTTTTGAATAAAGGAGTATTTTGAATGACCAAGCAATTTAAAGAAGGTGTAACCTATACCGGTGAAATGATGCACGGCAGCTGTCAGAGTTGGCATTCAAACAGTATTACCGTATTAAAAAGAACATCCGATTCCATAACCTATCATGAAAATTATGGCCAGAATAAAGGGACAGCCTGTACGGCACCGATTGAAAAACTGGAAGATTGGGGAGAATTCATTACTATCGGTGAAGATCGTTTTTTTGCCTATTCAGTAGAAGGCGCCTGATTTTTTTGATTTTTCCTATAACTGTTTGACTGATGACACCGGCTATTCTTCTTTTGAAAAAAAACAAGGTCGCTTATACCTTGCATGAATATGAACATAGCAGTGACGAACGGCACTTCGGTGAGGAAGCCGTCAGAAAATTGGGTGTCAATGGAGACCAGTTTTTCAAAACGTTACTTGTCTCATTAAACGGGAACCCCAAAGATCTGGTCGTTGCGGTTGTTCCGGTACCGATGCAGCTGGATTTAAAGAAAGTAGCCAAGGCATTTTCCGCAAAAAAAGCAGAGATGGCGGATCCGGCAATGGCTCAGCGTGTCACGGGGTATCTTTTGGGTGGGATTAGTCCTCTGGGACAGAAGAAACTGCTGCCAACCGTTGTCGATACAAATGCCCTGCTTTTTCCCACCATCTTTATTTCAGGGGGAAAACGAGGTTTAAGCATTGAGCTTTCTGCAAAAGCCTTGAATCAATTGACCCGATCAACCGTTGCTTCCATAGCAAAAGAATGACGGGGTTTAAATCAGGCAACCCCTTTTAAATGAAATCCTGCATCGGCAATCGCCTGGGAGATTTGTTCCTGGGAGATTTGTCCATCCGATACTATCCGTGCTTCTTTTTTCTCCAAATTGACTTCGGATTTGATACCTGGCAAGGCATTGAGTGCTTTTTCAACGGAGGCCTTGCAATGCGCACAATTCATTCCTTCTATATAAAGTATTTTGGTTGAAGTCATGGCTGTTTCCTTTCTTTCCGATACCGGTTTGATTCTGTTTTGTATGGCTTTGCTGTCTGTTTTTTCAGAAATGAATGGGTCAGATAAGGTTTTTTTCTGAAACAGATTGAGTCTTAATGCATTCAATACGACAAAGATACTGGATAGCCCCATTGCTATTGCGGCAATCATTGGATTGAGTACTAATCCAAAAACAGGATAAAAAATGCCTGCCGCTAAAGGTATGCAAAGAATGTTATAAAAAAATGCCCAAAAAAGATTCATTTTAATGGTTCTTAATGTTGCATGGGACAAATCATATGCTGTAACAACATCAGTCAAATCGTTTTTCATCAGAATAACATTGGCCGATTCTATGGCAACATCGGTTCCTGCCCCGATTGCCATTCCAATATGGGCTCTTGCCAATGCCGGCGCATCATTAATCCCATCCCCAACCATGGCAATCTGCTGCCCTTTTTGGATGAACTGACAAATGGTTTCCTCCTTTTCCTGTGGCAGGACTTCCGCAATGACCTGATCAATCCGGACCATTTTTCCTACAGCCTCACCTGTCACCTGGTTATCGCCGGTTAACATGGCAACATGCAATCCCCTCGACTTCATTTCCGAGATGGCGTATCGACTGGTTTCCCGTGGCAGATCAGCTACGGCAAGTATTCCAATTAACCTCATGTTTTGAGAAAAATACAAAGGCGTTTTGCCTTCATTTGCCAGTTTTTCCGAAATGTTTTCTGCAGGGGTTAAATCAATATGATGTTTTGTCAGGAGTTTCTGATTACCCACCAGATATAAACTGTCTTCTGTCCGACCCTGTATGCCCAAACCGGAAAGTGCCTGAAAATGATCCATCTGAACGGGAGTTATTCCCCTCTTTTTGACTTCCGAAAGGATGGCAGTGGCGATAGGATGCTCTGAGCGTAATTCCAGTCCGGCCGCAAGTGCCAGTAATGTATTTTCATGGATATCAAACGTAATAATATCCGTTAACTCAGGCTGTCCCCTGGTAATGGTACCGGTTTTATCGAGTACTACGGTTTTGATCCGGCAGAGATTTTCAAGTGCTTCGGCATTTTTATAAAGAATGCCTTCTTTTGCGCCTCTTCCGGTTCCAACCATAATGGCTACCGGGGTTGCCAGACCCAGCGCACAGGGACAGGAGATGATCAAAACCGAAATGGCACGTGATAATGCGAATTCCAGTGAACCATTTATCCATAACCAGATGAAAAAGGTAAAAAAGGAAAGACCTATGACGACAGGCACAAAAATACGACTGATTTGATCGGCCAATTTTGCAATGGGTGCTTTTGAGGCACTGGCTTCTTCTACCAGATCAATGATTTGGGCAAGTGCTGTTTCCTTTCCGACCTTTTCAGCCCGCATTAAAAAGAAACCACTGGTATTCAATGTCGCGCCAATGACTTTATCTCCCGGATTTTTCTCAACAGGAATACTTTCACCTGTAATGGCCGATTCATCTATGGCCGATATCCCTTCCATCACAACGCCATCTACAGGAACTTTCGTTCCCGGTTTTACGGCAAGCAGATCCCCAGCCTGGATATTTTCCAGTAAAACTTCCTCTTCTATCCCATTTCGTACAACGAGAGCCGATTCGGGAACCAGATTCAGTAAGGAGGTGATGGAAGCTTTTGTTTTTCCTTTACTGATGGATTCAAATGTTCTTCCCAGGGTAACCAAAGCCAGAATCATCGCCGCACCTTCAAAATATAAATCATTCAAGTAATGTGCAGCCATATCCATCTGATTGTTGCCAATCGAAAAATTAATCCAGTACAGACATAACACGCCGTATACCATGGCAGAAAATGAACCCAGCGCAATCAAGCTGTCCATGTTTGGATTGCGATGAAACAGGGATCGAAAACCCAGCAGAAAATAGGAATAGTTAGCAGCGATAATGGGTAAACACAGTAAAAATTGCGTCAGTGCCATATTGGCGGCATTTTGTGTTCCCTCCAAAAAAGCCGGTAAAGGCAGACCCAGCATCTCCCCTTTGCAAAGGTATGTCAGTGGAACCAGAAAGGCAAAGGAAAGAATCAATCGGTATTGCATTACCGATAGTTCTGCTTGATCGGGGTTTGGGGCAACCAAAGAGGCATTTTTACCATCCTGATGCAAAGTTGCGCCATACCCGGCTTTCTGAACGGCCTCTTTTATTTTTTCCGATGACGTTTTCGTTTCATCATATTCGGCTACCAGGCTATTCGTTAGGAGATTCACACGGACATGCTGTATTCCTGGCAGCATTTGCACAGCTTTTTCCACACTGGCAACGCAGGCCGCACAGGTCATGCCGGAAATATCAAATTTATCTTTACTCATGCCTGATCCCAGGACTTCTGATTTTGGGAAAAAATCGAAGTGGATTACCGTAAAAAATAGACGCTTTTATTATGTCAGTATTTTGATTTTTATGCATAAACACCCTCCATTT
>CAZAIY010000086.1:0-5445 GCA_964485295.1 uncultured Oxalobacter sp.
AGCCAGGTATCCAGGATAAAAAAGGCCAATCAACAGGGGCTAACCATCCTCCCAAAAAAAGAATGGAGGTCATCGCAGAAAATAAAATCATGTTTGCATACTCTGCCATAAAAAACATGCCAAAAGCGATGCCGGAATATTCAACCATATGCCCGCCTACAATTTCGGACTCACCTTCTATCGCGTCAAAAGGATGTCTTGCCGTTTCAGCCAGACTGGAAACAATGAAAATGACATAAAGGGGAAATAGTGGAATCCAGTTCCATGACAGAAAATTCAATCCATGGGAAGCAAAAAAACCCTTGCTTTGAGCCAGTATAATTTCAGACAAATTCAAACTGCCTGATACCATTAATACGGTCACCAATATAAATCCCATTGGAATACCAAAGGAAATCATTTGCGCCGCAGCACGCATAGCCCCCAAAAAAGCATATTTCGAATTGGTTGCCCACCCGGCAATGATGATGCCGTACACACTCATTGAAGTGATAGTAACAAAAAATAAAATTCCGGCATTTAAATCCGCCAAAACCATTTCCGGTCCAAAAGGAATCACCGCCCATGCGGCCAGTGCAGGCGTCATGGCAAGAACGGGAGCCAAATAGAATAACTTTTTATCAGCCTTATCCGGAACGATAATTTCTTTTAACAGCAATTTGATCCCATCTGCAACAGGTTGCAGCAAGCCTAAAGGACCGGTTCTGTTTGGTCCAATACGGACATGCATCCAGGCAACCACTTTTCGTTCCCACAATGTTAGATAGGCAATGAGGAAAAGAACCGGCCCCAAAATACAGACCAGTTTGATCAGGGTCCAGACGACAAACCAGAAATCTCCAAAAAAAGAGGTTCCGTACGAGTGAATGAATGCCAGTGCTTCCGAAATCATGCACCCCTCACCTGAAGTGGTCCAAACAAAGAGCCTAACTTTGCCACTTCCATGTATCCGCCGTCAATTCGAGCCACATTATCCGGCAGACTCTCATCGAAGACGACATTTAACGAAATGGCGGTTTGTCCCTGCTGCACAAAAAACGTCTGACCGGATGCCATACCCCATTCTTTTGCAACCCTTAAAGGAAGATAAATGCAATTTAGCCTATCCTTTCTTGATTTCATCAATGAAGTGGCACGACGGACAATGGGATCCATAAATGATAAATCGGTTAATCGTTCCAGTCCTTCCGATTTAACTGGAATAAAAAATGGGAGGTCTCCAGAAAAATTATTCAATTTGTTTTTGACTTCATATTGGTTAACAAAAGTATCCCTAACCGATTCCGAACTATCGAATTCAAAACCATCCAGTTCAAGCAGGCTACCAAGTGCTCTTAACACTTTCCATGCAGGGCGGGTTTCTCCCAGCGGTTTTACAACACCTTGAAAACTCTGAATCCTTCCTTCGCAATTTACATATGTTCCAGCTGTTTCAGTAAATGGCGATACCGGCAGGATAACATCGGCATATGCCAGACCATGCCGATAAGGCGACATTACTACCACCATTTTCGCTTTGGACAAATTTTCCTGGGCCAACACCGGGTTATGGGCATCCATTTCCGGTTCCGTATGTAAAAGCAGGTAAGCCTGACGGGGCTCATTCAAAATCTTATTGGCATTCGTGCTTTTTTCCTTGTCTGCATAAACAAGAGAGCCTCCCACGCTATTGGCTCCATCTATCAAATAACCCAATTTGGCTCCTGTTGCTTTGGCAATCCACTCTGCCATAACATGCAGTTCCCCGCTATTAGGATGTCTGGCCGCTATATTTCCAAGAAAAACAGCATGGTTGCCTTTTTTTAACAGGGTCTCGGCAATTTTATGGGCAACAGAAGATGGCCTGCAATTTTCAAAACCTTCTGGAATAGCCATTGTCCTGATTTTTGCTATGGCAAAAACGATTTCAGCAAGTAGGGCATTCCATTGAGACGGTGCCGCAATCATTTTATGTTGAACCGGCATAAACCAGTCATCGTCCTGCCCATGCACGCAACTGATAACCGTACCTTTTTTTGCTGCCTGTCGAAACCGAATTGCCATGACAGGCTGTTCTTCCCGAAGAAAGGAACCAATGATAAACGCACTATCCAAATCCGCAATATCGGTAACAGACATCCCCAACCAGGGCAGGATTTTTCCATCCAGAGAAAAATCGGCATACTGGGGTCTGTAATCCACATGGATTGAACCCATATCATTCATTAACTTCTTCACAAGCAACATTTCCTCCAAGGTTGCTTGTGAAGAAGTCAATGCGGCCAACGACTCCTTGCCCTCATTTTCCCTGATATCCTTCAAACCATGAACAACATAACCCAATGCCGTAGCCCAATCGGTTTGTATCCATTGATTGTTCTGTTTAATCATGGGGCTGGTCAGTCTTTCCTCACTATTTAATCCTTCATAGGAAAAACGGTCACGATCGGAAATCCAGCATTCATTGATGTCTTCATTTTCCTGTGGCAAAACCCGCATAACGCGATGATTCAATGTCTGGACAATCAAATTACTGCCCAGACTGTCATGCGGACTGATGGAGCGGTAGGAGGAAAGCTCCCAGTTGCGCGCCTTGAATCGAAACGGTTTCGATGTCAGGGCGCCCACCGGACACAGATCAATCATATTCCCGGACAACTCCGACTTGAGAACTTTTCCGACAGATGGTGCAATCTCGGCATGATCCGAGCGATTTTTCATGCCCAATTCCTGCATTCCGGCAATTTCCTCTCCGAAACGGATACAACGTGTGCAATGAATGCAGCGACTCATATCCTGCATGGATACAAGTTCTCCCGCATCCTTGTTAAATACCACTCTTTTTTCTTCATGGTAACGGGAAAAATCATTGCCATATCCGACAGTCAGATCCTGTAGACGACATTCGCCTGCCTGATCACATATGGGACAGTCAAGAGGATGATTGATCAATAAAAATTCCAGAACCGCCTTTTGGGCATCCGTGACTTTGTGCGTATGGGTATGAATAATCAGACCGTCAGTAGCCGGCATTGCACAGGAAGGCATAGGGCGATTAGCCCCCTGTGCTTCGACCATGCACATACGACAACTGGCGGTTACGGACAGTTTTTTGTGATAACAGAAATGGGGAATGGGTATACCGGCTTCCAATGCAGCCTGAATGACACTGGTACCGCGTACAGTAACCAGTTTTTTTCCATCAATTTCTATTTCTATCCAATCTTTTTTCATTATTTCAATCAAAAATCTGACACACTTTACATTGATGATGATGCTCGAATTCTTCCTTAAAATACTTTAAAAACGATCGAACCGGCATCGTTGCCGCATCACCTAATGCACAGATTGTCCGTCCCTGAATATTTTCAGCAATTGAATCAAGAAGAAGTAAATCCTCAGCTGTTCCTTTCCCCTGTTTGATCCGCAAAACAATTCGATACATCCAGCCGGTTCCTTCCCTGCAGGGCGTGCATTGGCCACAGGATTCCTCGTAAAAAAAGGAGGCAAGATTCAATAATGCTGAAACCATACACCGCGTCTCGTTCAAAACAATGACCCCTCCTGAACCCAGCATGGAACCTGCCTTTGCAATCGAATCATAATCCATATCCGTTTGCATCATCATATCGCCGGGAATAACAGGAGATGAAGCACCCCCGGGAATGACTGCCTTGAGTTTTTTTCCATCCCGCATCCCGCCGGCCAATTCCAAAAGTCTGGAAAAAGGCGTTCCCATTGGTACTTCATAATTTCCTGGAAAATTCACATCACCGGATACCGAAAAGATTTTCATGCCGCCAGTACTGTTTTTTCCCAAAGAGGCAAATGATTTGCCTCCCATTTTTAAAATAAAGGGAATGTAAGCCAAGGTTTCAACATTATTGATAATGGTTGGGTGCCCATACAATCCGTTAGTAGCGGGAAAAGGCGGTTTAAAACGCGGCTGTCCCCTTTTGCCCTCCATGGATTCCAAAAGTGCGGTTTCTTCCCCACAGACATAAGCGCCAAAACCATGAAAGGCATGCAGTTCAAAATCAAAAGTACTTCCCAAAATATTTTTTCCAATCAGTCCTGCCTGACGGGCCTCTTCAATCGCTTCTTCAAACTGTTCATATTCTGCCCATATTTCTCCATGAATATAGTTATATCCCACACTGGCCCCAATCACATAAGCCGCAATTAACATCCCCTCAATAATGGCATGCGGGTTATAACGCAAAATATCCCTGTCTTTAAAAGTGCCGGGTTCACTCTCGTCTGCATTGCAGATAAGGTACTTTTGTCCCTGATGGTTTTTCGGAATGAAGCTCCATTTCACACCTGTAGGAAATGCCGCCCCTCCCCGACCGCGAAGAGAAGAATCCGTGATTTCGGAAAGAATGGCATCCGGAGAAATATTTTTCTGCAAAATATTTCTGAAAACCGAATATCCCCCTCTGAAAACATAATCTTTCAATCTCCAGTTTTTGCCTGTCAGAGCAGCAAAAACCAAAGGGGATAGATGACGGCCATGCAAACAGGTCATTTTTTTAATTCCTCCAGCAACCTGTCAATTTTCGCATTGGACATACGCATATACATCTGCCTGTTATTAATTCTTAAAGTCGGACCATCAGCACAGGCCCCCATGCATTCTCCCCGAACCAAAGTAAACATTCCATCACTGGTCGTCTCACCAAAACCGATCCCCAGTCTGCTTTGTAAATATTGCGCGGCATGAACGCTCCCTGAAAGCTCACATGGCAGATTCGTGCAAACCGTAATTTTGTATTTCCCAACAGGCTGGGTATCAAACATGCTATAAAAATTGGCAATTTCTTCTATGGCAACAACAGGTACTTTTAAATAATTTGCTATTTCCTGCATCACTTCAGAAGATAGCCAGCCTTGTTCTTCCTGTGCGATTGCCATTGCCGCGATTACCGCCGAACGTTTTTTTTCTGCAGGAAATTTGGCTATTTCACGATCAATTTTTTCGTACGCCGCTTGACTGAGTATCATTTTTTATCCTGTTATATTTCGTTTTTCCAAACTGCCATTTCAACGATCAATTTCTCCAAAAACAATATCAATATTGCCTATAACAGAAACCACATCGGCAATAAGATGCCCTTTAATCAGATTACTGAGATTTTGTAAATGTGCAAACCCGGGAGCACGGATTTTCAAACGATAAGGTTTATTTGCCCCATCTGAAACCAGATAAACCCCAAATTCTCCTTTTGGCGCTTCTACTGCGGCATACACTTCCCCTTCGGGAACATGAATCCCTTCCGAAAACAATTTGAAATGATGAATCATTTCTTCCATGCCGGTTCGCATTTTTTCTTTTGAAGGAGGTGCCACCTTATGATTGGATGTTATCACCGGACCGGGATTTTTCCTTAACCAGTCCACACACTGTCGAATGATTCTATTGGACTGACGCATTTCCTCTACACGGACGAGATAACGATCATAGCA
>CAZAIY010000087.1:0-5416 GCA_964485295.1 uncultured Oxalobacter sp.
ATAAATGAAGTCTTTTTTCCCTTGCGGCGTAAATTACTAGAGGGCATTACAAATCAGGAGCTGGATATTTGTATGCATGTTTTCAAAACTCTTGGTCAATCCATCGAAAAACACAAAGCAACAGCAAAACAACATGATCCGGATTCCTGAATGGGAAGATTTTATTTTTTCCCTCAAAAGTTTTGTCGGTGCCATGCTGGCACTTTATCTGGCTTTGCGTCTGGGCTTGCCACGCCCCTTTTGGGCACCCCTGACCGCTTATGTGGTTTCCCAGCCCATTGCAGGCGCTGTTCGCTCCAAAGCGATCTATCGTATTTTGGGTACCATCCTGGGCTCGATGGCAATTGTCATTCTGGTTCCCACTTTCATCAATTACACCGGCATGTTTTCAATCGCCATAGGCAGCTGGTTCGCCCTATGTCTTTTCTTCTCACTCCTGGACAGAACGCCCCGTTCCTACATTTTCATGCTGGGTGGCTATACGGTCGGTTTTGTCGCCATGCCGGCATTGGTCGATATGTCCACATTCAGTACGGAGACCATTTTTGAAGTGGCAGTTGCCCGATCCGAGGAAATCATATTGGGTGTGCTTTGTGCATCCATCATACACAGTCTGTTTCTGCCCAAAGGGGTCGGCAGTATCATCATGACACGTCTGGATCAAATGTTACGGGATGGACAGCAATGGGTCAAAAACATCCTGACCGTCGCACCCAAAGCATCACAGGATCCATTCGATCTGAACAGGCTCGCCCTGACCATTACGGAACTTCGAATCATGTCCACTCACCTGCCATATGATACGACTCATGTGCGCTGGACAACCAATATCGTTCGTTCCATGCAGGATAAGTTTTCCGTTTTGCTTCCGATTTTATCCTCCATTGAGGATCGCCTAAATGTTTTATATAACAGTAACCAGGGAAAACTTCCGCAGGCCTGGCATGGATTACTTAATGATGTCACGGACTGGATCATGCGGGGCGCGGAAAAAAGTGACCCTGTCGAGGCGATCCAGCTCAGACGAAGAATTGATCGATTGATGCCGGTCATTCACGCTGACTCCCATTGGGAGGAAATGCTCTTGGCCAATCTGGCAGTCGAACTTTATCATCTTGTCGATGCGAGTGAAGACTGCTTTTCCTTACGCAGAAAAATCAATATCGGTTTGAAAGGCGAAATTCCCCCGGAAGAAACACGTGAAAAAAAAGTTTCGACAGGCATGCTTTATGTCGATAAACGGTTGGCGCTCTCTTCCGCTTTTGCAACAGCCATGTCCATGATTGTTTCGTGCAGTTTCTGGGCTGCTTCAGGATGGCCATCCGGTTTTGCCGCTCCCATGATGGCCGGTATGTATTGCATGTTTTTTTCGACATTTGACAATCCGGTTCCTATTTTAAAAATCCAGTTTTACAACACCCTGCTCTCCAGCCCGGTATCCGGCATCTATCTCCTGTGGCTTTTGCCATCGGCACACAGTTTTGAAATGATGGCACTATTGCTTGCCCCCTTTCTGATCTGGTTTGGAACCTATCTTTCCAAACCAGTCACTGCAATTAAAGTCATTCCATTCATGTTTACCGTACTGGCCAATTTAACCATGTTTGATTTGGGTTCTGCCAACATGACTGCCTTTATAAATGCACAAATCAGCCAGGCTATTGGTGTCGGTTCTGCCGCCATTTTCATGGCTCTTTTCAGAACAGCCAGTGTGGATGCCCTGATTCGTCGTCTTGTTCAATCCATGTGGAAGGATATTTCCTCACTTGGAAAAGCCATTCGGGCCCCCTCTGTTGTTGCCGTGACAGTCAAATTGGTTGATGGCGTCAGTCTGCTGGCACCCAGACTGGCTTTGGCAACAAAAACAGGCGGCACCCAAAATCCCGGTTTTATTGCGGCAACCCATATTCTGTCCGATTTGCGGGTAGGACTGAATATGACGCGACTTTTACGGATTGACACCAAATTGCAACGATACAGTCTCACCATTCGCCCTGTACTGGAAAGCCTGTCCGATTACTACCGTCAAATGAAAAAAGTGGAAAACCATCAGACAGAAGCACTGCTAAGAGACATTGACCTGACATTGTATCGCCTGGCCAATTCGGAGTTCATTCTTCAGAAAAACCATGCCATTGCCATACTTGCCGGAATCCGGCGGGATCTCTTTCCTGAGGCCCTGCCCTATTCTCCCTTGACGAATCAAAACCGTGAAAACATCACCCGGACACCCATAAATGACACATTAAATGACACATTAAAGGCAGGCATCCCATAATTGACAGTATTAGTTGATATGTTAATATTTAATTCCTCAATATTTTGCATACAAATTATTTACACGCAATGAATAACCAGGATCTATTGTTCAGACAGATTACAAACACCATGACACGAGTTGCCCGTGCCTATAAAACGGCTGCAGACAAAGTTGCCTCCCAATACGGACTTTCACAGGCTACTGCCTGGCCGGCTGTCATTATTGATCAAATGGGAAATGGCGTCAGACCCGGTGAGGTTGCCGATGCGTTGGGGCTGGATCCTTCATCCGTTGTCAGGGTGATTGATCAATTAATTGCGGCAGAATTGCTGATTCGTCAGGAAGATGCCAATGACAGACGTGCGAGGATTTTGACATTAACTGAAGATGGACAACAGCGCGTCAGGGATATTGGCAAAGCCATGACCCCCTTCAGAAGAAAACTGTTTGAGGAAATTGACCCAAATGATTTGGAAGCCTGTTTAAGAGTATTAAACAAACTTGGAGATGCCATTAAGCTGACTTGACACCATGCTAAAAGCTTTTTTGCAAAAACCTACACCAAACGAACTTTTGTTCGCTTTTAAATGTCTGGTGGCAGCAACCGCGTCACTGTATATTGCCTTGCGTGTCGGACTGCCCCGTCCATTTTGGGCTCCCATGGCAAGCTGTATTGTCTCGCAGGCCATGACAGGCAGTGTTTATGTCCGTGGCATGTCCCGTCTGGTTGGAACGGTAATAGGCACAATCACATCCGTTCTCCTTATGATCATGTTTGTCAATTACACCGTTTTACTGTGTTTTCTGATTTCACTTTGGGTCGGTTGTTGCATGTATTTTTCCATGCTAAAACGAACAACCGATGCCTATACATATACTGTCGCCGGTTTTACCGTACCGGTAATTGTTTATAGCGTGCTGGGCGATATCAATTTTATTAACATCCAGTATATTATGGATACGGCCATTGCCCGTGCAGAGGAAACAGGTATTGGTTTTGTCTGTGCCGTTCTTGCCCACAGTCTTTTTTTCCCAAGAAACATCGGTCCTGTTGTTGTCAATAAAATGGATGATGTCTGGAAAGACATTCGTCAGTGGATCGGTACGGTTTTATCAGAAAATGCGGCAAATAGCACCTCCAGACTCAGTGCGACCCAAATCCTGACCGATTTACGTCTTTTGTCGGCAAATCTTCCCAATGATGCATCCATTGAACGCTGGGCCATTTCCAGTATCAAGCTGCTTCAGGATAGACTTACCGTCTTGATTTCCCTGGTTTCATCCATTGAAGACAGTGTTCTTGCCTTAAGAAAAGCCAAAATGTTTTCCCGGTATTGGGAATATTTACTCAATAACATTATTGTCTGGATACAGCAAAACGAATATACCCCACAAAGTGCGCAATGGCTGCGAGAGCGGATTAAAAACGGCATGCCCAAAATTTCATCGCAGTCATCCTGGGATGAAATCATGATTGTTCATCTGGCAACCGATCTGGAAAAACTGATTACTTCCTGTGAGAATTGCGCGGATCATAGACGTGCCATTAACGATAATCTTCACGGAAACAATACCCAAAAAATCAGAACCCCGGCAGTTGCCTTAAATGATTTGCACAAAGACAGGCGTTTGGCCTTTCTCATTTCTTCTTCGGCTGTTTTTTCCATCATGCTGGTTTCCCTGGCCTGGGTTGTCAGTGGCTGGAACGTAGGATTTGTCGGCCCAATGATGACAAGTATTTTCTATCTTTCTTTTGTCAGAAATGAAAATGCCGTGGCCACAATGAAAATCGTCTTCCTGTATACCGTTTATTCCTTGCTGCCTGCCGGTATTTATCTTTTGGTTGTCCTGCATGGAACGCATTCATTTGAAACATTAATGCTGTTTTATGGCCCCTGTATTTTCATTGTGGGCATTTTCATGGCACGTCCTTCTACAGGTTTGGCCGCAACCATTTTCATGATGGGAATCTGGTCAACCAGCACCATGTATGATCTGGATATGGCCAATGCTTCTTCCTTTATAAATGGACAGGTTTTTGCCCAATGTTTTGGTATTACTGTCGCATTTCTTGCCGCCAAGATTTTCCGGTCATTCGATGCGCAATGGACAACACGACGGTTACTCAACAGTATCAGAAACGATATTTCAAAACTGGCTCTATCCGTTAAGTCTCCATCCATCATTCAAACGACTGTTCAAATGCTGGACCGTATCAGTATCATTGCACCGCGTCTTTCGGGCTTTGGTCAGGAAAAAGAAAATATTATCTCCCACCTTTTTAGAGAAATGCGCATCGGTGTGAATATGGTACGTCTCATACATATGCGTTCCCGTCTTTTACGCAATGGTGTTGAAATTGATCCGCTCATACAGGTTTTATCTTCATACTTTAGTAAACCCCAACAAAAAGCAGAGGAAAAAGAAGCCTTGCTTATAGAGATTGACCATACTTTGCAAACCGTTTGCAACATGCCCTCTCCTATCAGGCAAAATGCTGCTGTTGCCGCATTAACGGGCATACGTTGTGATCTTTTTCCCTCAGCCAATCCTTATAGCCCACAATCTTTGATTCCTAAGGAGATTTCATGATTGGTGAATTCAGTTTTTTTGGCATGTATTTTCCATTGCTGATGGTAACCTCATTACTCGCTTTGGTTGCTGCGCGCTTAATCAGCATTTTCATGGCAAAAAAAGGCCTTTATCAATATGTCTGGCATCCGCCATTATTCGATGTTGCCCTTTTTCTTGTCATTTTAGGCATTTTTGTTACTCTATTTAATCTTGGCAGGTCTTAATCATGTTTTCAAATCTATCTCTTTCAAACATTAGGCGCTACCTTATTACCATACTGGTTGTGATAGTGGCATTATTTATTGGCTGGCGTCTTTGGATACACTATGAAAACGATCCCTGGACACGTGACGGGAGAATCAAAGCAGACGTTGTCCAAGTGGCACCTGATGTAACCGGTCAGGTTATTAAAATTCATGTCATTGATAATCAAAAAGTCAACATTGGAGATGTTCTTTTTGAAATAGATCCTGCCCGTTTTGAACTGGCTCTTCGTCAGGCAAAAGCTGCAGAAGAATCCGCAAAAGTGACACTGGCTCAAGCCATTCGGGAAGCCAGACGTAATAGAGAACTTAAGGATCT
>CAZAIY010000088.1:0-5409 GCA_964485295.1 uncultured Oxalobacter sp.
TTAACATTCCCATACCTCACAAAATCCTTAGGGACTAGTTATTCCGGAATTTGGGTTTTAATGCCGCATCAAATTATTGTCAGATGGATTCTCAGTTGATTCGGAAGAAACCGCTGCAGGCACTTCTTCCTGGTCTTCCTTGATTTCTTCCGGTTGACGTTCCAAAGCAATTTCCAAAACCTTGTCAATCCAGCGAACCGGCAGAATTTCAAGCTTGTTTTTGACATTATCCGGAATTTCCACCAGATCCTTGGTATTTTCCTCAGGAATGATAACGGTTTTAATGCCACCGCGAAGAGCCGCCAATAGTTTTTCCTTTACGCCACCAATTGGCAGGACTTCCCCTCTTAAGGTAATTTCTCCTGTCATGGCCACATCGGCTCTTACCGGAATGCCACTCAAGACGGAAACCAAAGCCGTTGCCATGGAAATACCGGCTGAAGGCCCATCTTTTGGCGTTGCTCCTTCCGGAACGTGAATATGGATATCCGTTTTTTCAAAGGCTTCATTACGAATACCCAATTTATTTGCACGGCTTCTGACAACCGTTCTGGCCGCTTCAATCGACTCTTTCATCACGTCGCCCAACGTTCCTGTCCGGATAATATTTCCTTTTCCAGGAACCGTCATCGCTTCAATAGTGAGCATTTCACCACCCACTTCAGTCCAGGCAAGACCAGAAACCTGTCCGATCTGGTTTTCTTTTTCCGCAATACCGAAATCAAACTGGCGAACACCCAGGTATTTACCTATATTTCTGGGGGTGACCATGACCTTGCGATTCTGTTTTTTCAGAAGCAGCATTTTGACGACTTTACGGCAAATACGGGATATCTCACGTTCGAGTCCTCTTACCCCTGCCTCACGTGTGTAATAACGGATAATATCCCGAATCGAATTTTCCGTAATGGCCAGTTCGGAATTTTTCAGACCATTCCCCTTCATCTGTTTCGGTATCAAATAACGCTGGGCAATGCTGACTTTTTCGTCTTCCGTATATCCGGACAAACGAATGACTTCCATTCTGTCCAGTAAGGCAGGCGGGATATTGTAGGAATTGGATGTCGCAATAAACATGACGTCAGACAGATCAAAATCCACTTCCACGTAATGATCGGAAAAAGTATGATTTTGTTCCGGATCCAAAACCTCCAGTAAAGCAGCTGCCGGATCGCCACGGAAATCCGCACCGATTTTATCCACTTCATCCAGCAAAAAAAGCGGATTTCTGACGCCTGCTTTGGTCAGACTTTGCAATATCTTGCCGGGTAAGGCGCCAATATAGGTACGTCTGTGCCCGCGAATTTCCGCTTCATCACGAACACCACCCAATGCCATTCTGACAAATTTCCGATTGGTCGCTCTGGCAATGGATTGTCCCAGGGAAGTTTTACCGACTCCTGGAGGACCAACAAAGCAAAGAATGGGCGCCTTGACTTTTTCAACACGCTGCTGAACGGCAAGATACTCCAAAATTCTTTCCTTGACCTTTTCCAGACCGTAATGGTCATCTTCCAAAATCTTTTCCGCATGCGCCAAATCATTATTGATTTTGGATTTCTTTTTCCAGGGAAGGGCAACCAGCGTTTCAATATAGTTTCGAACAACAGAAGCTTCCGCTGACATCGGCGACATGGATTTCAGTTTTCTGAGTTCATTTCGGGTTTTATCCAGTGCTTCCTTAGGCATTTTGGCTGCCTTGATTTTTTTCTCCAGTTCCTCAATATCGGCACCGTCTTCTCCCTCGCCCAACTCTCTCTGGATGGCTTTTACCTGTTCGTTCAGATAATACTCACGCTGGGATTTTTCCATTTGCCGTTTGACACGGCCCCGAATTCTTTTTTCCACCTGCAGGATATCCAGTTCCCCTTCAATGCGCTCCAAAAGATATTCCATACGACGGGCGACATTGAGCATTTCCAGAACGGACTGCTTTTGCTCCAGTTTGAATGGCAGGTGCGCCGCAATGGTATCGGCAAAACGTCCCGGTTCCTCAATGGAGGCAAGGGAAACTAACACTTCATGCGGGATTTTTTTATTCAATTTGACATACTGTTCAAACTGCTGAACAATTACCCGACGCATGGACTCAATTTCAGGTTCATGCTCCCCTTCATCCGAAACCAGGGCAACATCCGCTTTTAAATAGTTTTCATCTTCCATCACATGTTCAATATTGGCGCGATAGGAACCTTCCACCAGAACCTTTACTGTCCCATCCGGCAACTTGAGCATTTGCAAAATGGTTGCAACACAACCGATGTTATAAATATCTTCTGCTCCCGGATCATCCTTTGCCGCCTTTTTTTGAGCAGCAAGCATGATGGTTTTGTCATTTTCCATGGCGGCGTCCAACGCATGAATGGATTTGGGACGTCCTACAAAAAGAGGGATAACCATGTGGGGAAAAACAACCACATCCCTCAAAGGAAGCAGAGGCAATCTCGACTGTTCTTTGGCAATAGTCAACATGGCAAACCTTACTGAATAAACTTAAATTTTATGTTAATCCTAAATCCCCCGGACAGGGAAAAACACAGATTTTGGAAATCAAAATAGTGCCGTCATTTTTTTACACCAATCAAAAGCGATCAGTTTTGACCTGCAACCAGCTGTTTGTCCTGATAAATCAATAAAGGTTTCGTATTATTGTTAATGGTATTCTCATCAATAATGACTTTACTGACATTTTTCTCTGTCGGCAATTCATACATGACATCAAGCAGGAGATGCTCCATAATCGAACGTAAACCTCTGGCTCCGGTTTTTCGTTCCAGGGCTTTTTTTGCTATGGCATACAAGGCATCCGGTCTGATTTCCAGTTCGACATTTTCCATTTCCAGCAATTTTGTATACTGCTTGACCAGTGCATTTTTGGGTTCCTGCAAAATCTGGACCAGGGTCTCTTCTGTCAGTTCATCCAATGTCGCCACAACCGGCAGACGGCCGATCAATTCAGGGATCAAACCAAACTTGATCAGATCCTCAGGCTCGACATTGATCAGAACCTCACTGTCACTTTTTTCTTTCTGGCTTTTAATACTCGCTGAAAAACCGATACCCCCCTTATCGGAGCGATCAGAGATGATTTTGGTTAACCCGTCAAAAGCACCGCCACAGATAAACATGATATTGGTGGTATCGACCTGAATAAAATCCTGATTGGGATGTTTTCTTCCTCCCTGGGGAGGAACAGAAGCCATGGTACCCTCAATCATTTTCAAAAGTGCCTGCTGGACACCTTCACCGGAAACATCACGGGTAATGGAAGGATTATCCGATTTGCGCGAGATTTTATCGATCTCATCAATATAGACAATACCCTTTTGGGCTTTTTCAATATCGTAATCGCAATTTTGCAGCAGTTTCTGAATTATATTTTCGACATCTTCCCCTACATAGCCGGCTTCGGTCAAAGTGGTTGCATCCGCAATGACAAAAGGCACATTCAGCATTCTGGCCAAAGTCTGTGCAAGGAGTGTTTTGCCGGATCCCGTCGGACCGATAAGAAGAATATTGCTTTTTGAAAGTTCGACATCATCCGTCTTGTCTGTAAAATAGCGCAACCGTTTGTAATGGTTATACACCGCAACAGACAAAATCTTTTTGGCCATTTCCTGACCAATCACATACTGATCCAAAAGCTCACAGATTTCTTTTGGCGTTGGCAGTTCATCTTTGTTTTCCTTGTCGGATTCCGGATTAATCGTTTCATCCCGAATCAGGTCATTGCATAATTCAATACATTCATCACAGATAAAAACAGAGTGATCGTCTCCTACGAGTTTTTTGACTTCACTCTGGCGTTTTTTGCAAAAGGAGCAATAACGCATTTTTTCGTCTGAAGCATTATTATTTGACATGATGCCGTCACCAATTAGTAGAAAAAGAAAAAACCGGATTGTTCATAATTTTATGAACACGATAACACAAGATGGGAAAAAACGCAGAAAAAAGCAAAAAACGGTCAGCCCCGTGTTGTCAGCACCTGATCGATCAAACCGTATTTGACGGCTTCATCGGCTGACATGAAGTTATCCCTTTCCGTATCGGCTGCGATCTCTTCAACACTTTTTCCTGTTGTCCGGGCCAAAATGGTATTGAGTCTTTCGCGCAGATATAAAATTTCCCGGGCATGGATTTCAATATCGGTTGCCTGACCCTGGGCACCGCCAGACGGCTGATGAATCATGATACGGGAATTGGGCAGGGAAAAACGCTTGCCTTTTGCACCGGCCGCCAAAAGAAAGGCGCCCATGGATGCGGCAAGACCGGTACATAAGGTGGAGACTTCCGGACGGATAAACTGCATGGTGTCATAAATAGCCATACCGGCAGAAACGGAACCGCCCGGAGAATTGATATAAAGTGAAATTTCCTTATCCGGATTTTCACTTTCCAAAAAGAGCATTTGCGCAACCACTAAATTGGCATTGTGATCATTGACAGGTCCCACAAGAAAAATAATCCTTTCCTTTAACAAACGCGAATAGATATCAAAAGCACGTTCACCCCGTCCGCTTTGTTCAATCACCATTGGGATCATGCCGATCATTTCGGTATCCAGTGCTGATTTACGAAAGTATGAATTCATCTTATTCCCTGTCATGTTCAAAACCGATTTAATCAAATTACACGCGCTGAGCCATCAATTCGGAAAATGTCATGGTTTTTTCGACTGTTTTGGCCTGCTCAAACACATACTCGATAATTTTATCTTCGATAACCAGTGACTCCAGTTCCTTGCGACGTTTTTCCTCATTCATGTAATAATCCACAATCATTTTCGGATTTTCATAGGTGGAACCGATTTCTTCCGCTCTTGAACGAACCTCGTCATCACTGACCTTGAACTGATCACCTTTCAAGAATTCGGCAAAGATCAGACCCAAACGCAATCTTCTTTCTGCCTGTTCAGTAAAGAGTTCCCGTGGGAAAGGCGCATCCTTGATATTCATTTTCTGGGCAATCATGTCCTTGCGTGTATTTTCAATCAGCTGGTCAATTTCCTGATTGAGCATGATTTTCGGCAAATCAAATTCGATTGCTTTAATCAAGGCATCCATGGCTCTTTTCTTGTTTAGGGCATTTAAACGGTTTTTGGTTTCCATCTTGAGATTTTTCTCAATTTCGGCGCGCATTTTCTCAACACCGCCTTCCGTAATACCCAGATTTTTGGCAAACGCCTCATCCACTTCCGGATAATGTGGCCATTCCACTTCCTTGATGGTAATGGAAAATTCCGCTGTCTTGCCGGCTACATCCTGGCCATGATAATCATCAGGGAAAGTCAGGTTAAATACTTTGGATTCCCCTTTTTTCATGCCACGGGCAGCCTCTTCAAATTCCGGCAGCATCTGGCCTTCACCTAGGGTAAAGATATAGTCATCCGCCTTGCCGCCATTGAAT
>CAZAIY010000089.1:0-5381 GCA_964485295.1 uncultured Oxalobacter sp.
ACGGCATATTTTCAGCAGATAAAAAAAGATCAACTGGGACGAATGATGGAGATAGAAGCAGACAGAATGCAGAATCTGCTACTGTCTTCAGAGGAATTTTCCAAGGAAATTCAGGTAATTATGGAAGAAAGGCGCTTGAGAACAGAAGATCAGCCGGCTTCACTTTTAGGGGAGTCGATATGTGCAGCGGCATTTATGGTCCACCCCTATCACTGGCCGGTTATAGGGTGGATGAATAATCTGGAAAATATGACGGTTGATCATGTCAGACAATGGTATAAAAACTGGTATATGCCAAATAATGCCACAATGGTTGTCGTGGGGGATGTCAAAGCCGATGCGGTTTTTGCGCTTGCCCGAAAATATTTTGGCCGTATACCCATGAGGAAATTAATCCCGACACCACCGCAAATTGAACCGGAACAAAAAGGAATCCGGCGCGTTACGGTTAAAGCGCCGGCAGAAAACCCCATTGTTTTATTATCATTTAAGACTCCGACACTCAAAGACATAGAAAAAGATGAGGATGTTTATGCGCTCGATATGCTTTCTGCAATTCTAGACGGTTATGATAATGCCCGTCTTCCTGCCAAACTGGTCAGAAAGGATAAAGTCGCCAGTATGGTTTCAGTCAGTTATTCTGTTCCGTCAAGAGGGCCTGCACTTTTTTCTATTGAAGCGGTTCCATTGGGAAAAACGAAAACGGAAGATCTGGAAAAGCATATTCGGGCAGAAATTGACCGAATTGCAGAAGAAGGCGTGTCTCAAGCGGAACTGGATCGGGTAAAGATGCAGATTATTTCTTCACAGATATATAAACGGGATTCACTTTTTGGACAGGCGATGGAAATAGGGGTACTGGAAATGACGGGAATAGGCTATAAAAAGATGGATCGATTAATTGACAAGCTCAAAGAGGTTACTTCCGGGCAGGTTCAGTCCGTTGCGAAAAAATATTTTGGGGATGATGCATTGGTTGTTGGTACCTTAGTTCCTTTGCCAATGAATGAAATAAAAGAGTGAAAAAATAAAGGCAAAGTCTAAGGGGTGCCAAAAGGAGAGTAGGGATATTTTATGAAGACATTTTCCAGAAGATTTTTTTATTTGTTGCTCAGTACTTTTTTGTTTTTGTTTATCCATTTGCCACTTCATGCGGCGGTATCAATTGAGTCGTGGAAAACAAAAAATGGTGTCAAAGTTTTTTTTGTTCAGACGCATACGATTCCCGTTTTGGATATTACTGTGGATTTTGATGCCGGCTCAAGAAGAGACCCCAAAGACAAATCGGGACTGGCTTCCATGACTAATTTAATGCTGTCACGCGGGATAGCATCCTCTTTTGCCCCCTTAAAAGAAGCGGCATTAACTGAAGCACAGATTGCAGATGGCTTTGCTGATGTCGGTGCCATTTATTCGGGTGCCGTCAGTCCGGACAAATCAGGAGTGAGTTTGCGGACTTTATCTGATGAGGAAGCGTCCGACAAGGCGATTCGGCTGTTTGCAAGATTAATGGCACAGCCTGCTTTTCCGGATGATTTATTAAAGCGCGACAGGATGAGAAGCATTTCAGTCATTCGGGAGACTTTAACCCAGCCGGCGAGCATTGCTTCAAGAGCTTTTATGAAAAATTTATATGGAGATCATCCATATGGTTCTAGTCCGACCCCCGAGTCGTTAAGTTCCATTTCCCGTCAGGACATGCAGGCGTTTCATCAGGCTTTTTATGGTGCGGATTCTGCCACGATTACCATTGTGGGAGATGCCTCCCGTTCTCGTGCAGAGAAAATAGCGGAAGAATTAAGTATGCGGTTAGCTGTTCCTTCAAAGGAATATAAAAAGCCGGAGGTTGAAAAGGTAAAAGAGGTTATGGGACAAACCGAGATCATAAAACATCCTTCAACGCAATCGCATATTCTCATGGGCATGCCCGCTTTGAAAAAAGGCGATCCGGATTTTTTCCCGTTGGTTGTCGGGAATTACATTTTAGGGGGAGGCGGTTTTGTTTCCCGTTTGATGGAAGAAGTCAGGGAAAAGAGAGGTTTTGCCTACAGTATTTACAGTCAATTTGATTCCCGCATTCAGGAAGGTCCTTTTATGATTGGCCTGCAGACAAAAAGGGAACAAACCAAAGAAGCTGTACAGATTGTGAAAGAAACGTTTGATGTTTTTATGCGGGAAGGGCCAACAGAATCAGAACTCAAAGCGGCTAAAAATAATCTTATTGAAGGTTTTCCGCTTCGCATGGATAACAATAGGAAGATACTCGCTTTGGTGTCCATGATGGCATATTATGATTTGCCATTGGATTATCTAAATACCTGGCCCAATCATATTCGTGCTGTTACGGTTAAGGATATTCGTGCGGCTTTTTCCAGAAAACTGGCTTCAAATAAGTTAACAACAGTGATTGTCGGAGAGTCGGAATAATCGCTATTTTTATATGGCTTATGGGACTTTATGGGATTTTATGAGACGAAACAGATCATCTGCCGGTAAAAAAAATACATTGCCTCATCAGGTCCGTATTATTGGGGGACAGTGGAAACGTTCACTTTTACCTGTGACGGTTTTACCGGATTTGCGTCCGACACCGAGCCGTGTTCGGGAAACCTTATTTAACTGGCTATATTCTCTTTTTGATGGGCGTTGGGAGGACAAAATTTGTCTGGATTTTTTTTCAGGAACAGGGGCTTTTGGATTTGAGGCGGCAAGTCGTGGTGCCAAGCAGGTTGTCATGGTTGAGTCGCATCGTGCGGTTTTTTCCCAGTTGCAGGCAACAAGCCAAAAGCTGCGTGCGGAGGCTGTTATTAGCCTGATACAGGGTGATGCCTTGCAAGTGGCACAAAGACTCGTTTTGCAGGAAAAAAAATTTGATGTCATTTTCCTGGATCCGCCATTTCATGGCCATATCCTTCCAGAAATTTTGCCATTTTGTTCCGAACTGCTAAAACAAAATGGATTGGTTTATGTTGAATCGCCGGATTTTCTGTCAGAAGAAATAATAAAAAAAACAAGCAAAAAAGATGAACAATGGCATATAATCCGGCAAGATAAAGCAGGACATGTTTGTTATCATCTTTTGCAATTGCAATAAACAGATAATCTTCAGGCATAATATTGCCTTTTTGATGAGGAAAATAAAAAATGACCATAGCAGTTTATCCTGGTACATTTGATCCACTTACGCGTGGTCATGAGGATCTTGTTCGCCGTTCTTCCGCTTTATTTAAAAAATTAATTGTTGGTGTGGCAGACAGTCGTACGAAAAAACCTTTTTTTACGATGGAAGAAAGACTGACGATTGCCAATGAAGTACTCGGTCATTATCAGAATGTTGAAGTGGTTGCTTTTACGGGTCTTTTAAAGGATCTGGTTCGCAAACACAATGCCCGTGTCATTATTCGTGGATTAAGGGCTGTTTCCGATTTTGAGTATGAGTTTCAAATGGCGGGAATGAATCGTTATCTAATGCCGGAAGCGGAAACGCTTTTTATGACGCCTTCCGATCAATATCAATTTATTTCAGGCACGATTGTTCGTGAAATTGCCGTATTGGGAGGGGATATTTCGAAATTTGTATTCCCTTCAGTTGAAACGTGGTTAAGAAATAAAATTCGATTAATGACAGATTAATTCATCTATTTACAGGCATGGCTTTTTTAATTACGCAAGATTGCATCAATTGTGATGTTTGTTCACCTGAATGTCCTAATGAAGCCATTTATTTGGGCAGGGAATTTTATGAAATTGATGCTGATCGCTGTACAGAATGTGTCGGCTATTACAAGGAGCCGCAATGCGTTTTGGTGTGTCCTGTAAACTGCATTGTCAGAAATACGGCTCAGCCGGAAACGAAAGATATGCTGTTTCATAAATTTACGAATTTGCAACGGCAGAAATAACCGACATCCATTCCTGTTTGAAGCTGTTATGACAGTTAAACATTGAATAGGAAATTCAGGATATCGCCATCCTGTACGACATATTCCTTTCCTTCAGATCTCATGCGTCCTGCTTCTTTTGCGCCCTGTTCTCCTTTATAGGTGACAAAGTCATCATATGAAATGGTTTGGGCACGAATAAATCCCCGCTGGAAATCGGTGTGAATCACGCCGGCGGCAACGGGAGCGGTATCACCTTTTTTGATTGTCCAGGCACGAACTTCCTTTACGCCCGCCGTAAAGTAGGTTTGCAATCCCAAAAGATCATAAGCGGCTCTGATCAGGCGATTTAATCCAGGTTCATCCATTCCCATATCATTTAGAAAGGCTTGTCTATCCTCATCATCCAGTTCGGCAATTTCGGCCTCAACAGCAGCACAGATAGCAATGATAGGTGCGTTTTGGGAGCGGGCATATTCGGTCAATTGATCAAGAAGCGGGTTGTTTTTAAATCCATCTTCAGAGACATTGGCCACATACATGGTGGGTTTTGCGGTAATTAAGTGCAAAGGTCTTAAAATCGCTTTTTCTTCGGGTTCAAGCGGCATGACACGGATAGGCTGCGCTGTATTCAGGTGGCTTGCCACTCTTTCTAAAAGCTGCGTCAGTTTAATGGCTTCCTTATCTCCTGTTTTTGCCTTTTTTCCTTCTCTTAGCAGGGCGCGTTCAACGGTTCCAAGGTCGGCAAGTGCCAGTTCGGTTTGAATGACCTCGATATCATCTAAGGGAGCCACTTTTCCGGCAACGTGAACAACATTGTCATTTTTAAAACAGCGGACAACTTGCACGATGGCGTCCGTTTCCCGAATATGGGCAAGAAACTGGTTACCTAATCCTTCTCCTTTGGATGCTCCCGCTACCAGCCCGGCAATATCCACGAATTCCACGACAGCGGGCAGGATTCTTTGTGGTTTGACAATTTCAGAAAGAGGAATCAGACGGGGATCCGGGACTTCAACGATACCGACATTGGGTTCAATTGTACAAAAAGGATAATTTTCCGCCGGGATGGCAGATTGGGTTAAGGCATTAAAAAGAGTGGATTTGCCGACATTTGGCAAACCGACGATACCGCATTTCAGACTCATAATAACTTCTTGGTAAAAATGAAAAAAAATAATCCTATAAAATGTGAATAAGGCAATAGGGAAGCTGATGAAATATGCGTTCCATATTCTAGAAAGGCAACTTTATCAAATTCTATAGAGGTGTCAATGAAAATTAGGGAAAGAGACAATATTCATTGTGGAATGAAAAAGACAGAAAATTTTTTTGCAATAAAGTTGACAAATAAAAAATATAAGCGGATAATCTCGCTTCTTTGCTTCTGAAATGTTTGTCGAGAAAAAAAGAAATAAAAAAAAGCTTGACAATACGAAACAAGTAGGACATAATTTCGATCTTTCCTGAGGGCTGACACAACGCTTGGTTTTTGGGGGA
>CAZAIY010000090.1:0-5378 GCA_964485295.1 uncultured Oxalobacter sp.
GGAAAAATTTATTTCTGCAGTTGTATAAAGAAAAGACAGGGGATATAATCCCCGTCTGCACGTAAAACCATTTACGTGAATTAGTATAAATATAGACAACCTGTCCAATCGTAGACAGGAATGGAGAATAAAAATGAGCCTAGGCCTTATTGGGCGTAAGGTTGGTATGATGCGTATTTTTACGGATGAGGGGGAGACAGTTCCCGTCACTGTAGTAGACGTATCAAACAACCGTATTACGCAAATCAAAACGACCGAAACAGATGGCTATGATGCTGTTCAGGTCGCATTTGGAACGCGCCGTCCCTCTAGAGTAAACAAAGCTCTTGCAGGTCACTATAGAAAATCGGGTGTTGAAGCCGGTAGCGTTTTAAAAGAATTCCGTATTGATGCCTCCGTTGCAGCCAATCTCAAGCCAGGAGATGCTGTTACTACAGCTATTTTCGAAGTTGGACAGAAAATAGATGTGCAGGGTGTTTCCATTGGTAAAGGTTATGCCGGTGCTATTAAGCGACATAATTTTTCATCAGGTCGAGCAACACACGGCAACTCAATTTCACATAATGTTCCAGGATCAATTGGTATGAACCAGGATCCAGGACGTGTTTTCAAGGGTAAAAAAATGACGGGACATATGGGTGATGTAACCCGTACGGTACAAAATCTTGAAATTGCACGTATTGATGCCGAGCGTCAGCTTTTGCTGGTAAAAGGTGCGCTACCTGGAGCAAAAAACAGTCGTGTTATTGTTAAACCTGCTGTTAAAGCTAAAGATAAGAAAGGAGCATGATTATGGAATTGAAGCTCCTAAATAGCGGTGATCAATCTGCAAGTAAAGTTGAAGCGTCAGACACTATTTTTGGCCGCGATTACAATGAAGCATTGATTCATCAGATAGTTGTCGCCTATCAGGCTAATGCACGTGGTGCAAACAGTATGCAAAAAAATCGTCGTACTGTTTCTCATACGACGAAAAAACCATGGCGACAAAAAGGAACGGGTCGTGCTCGTGCCGGTATGGCATCCTCACCATTATGGCGTGGAGGTGGTCGTGCATTCCCTAATACAGGCGAAGAAAATTTTTCTCACAAAGTAAATAGAAAAATGTATCGTGCTGGTATTTGCTCGATATTGTCGCAACTTGCACGTGAAGGTCGTCTTACTGTTATTGATGAACTTGCTTTAGATGCACCCAAAACAAAAATGTTAGCTAGCAAGCTGAAAACATTTGGATTCGGTTCAGTGCTTATTTTGACTGACAATTTTGATGAGAACTTGTATCTGGCTTCCCGTAATTTGCCAAATGTGCTGGTGTTAGAACCACATCAGGCTGATCCTGTTGCACTTGTTTATTTCAAAGATGTATTGATTACTCGTGCTGCGCTGAGCAAAATTGAGGAGATGCTGTCATGAGTAAGAATAAAAAAATAAGCGAAGAACGCATGATGAAGGTATTGTTGGCTCCCGTGATTTCTGAAAAATCCACAATGGTTGCCGATAAAAATGAGCAAGTGGTTTTTAGAGTGATGCGTGATGCCACAAAACCAGAGGTGAAAGCTGCTGTAGAAAATCTTTTTAAGGTTGAAGTGGAATCTGTGCAGATGCTAAATCGCATTGGTAAACAGAAGCGTTCTGGAAAAACGATCGGTAGAAAAAATCATGTCAAACATGCCTATGTTTGTCTGAAGCCGGGTCAGGAAATCAATTTTACCGAGGAGGCTTAAGAAATGGCTCTCGTTAAAGTCAAACCAACATCTCCCGGTCGTCGGGGAGTCGTAAAAGTTGTTAATCCGGAGTTGTATAAGGGACGTCCTTATGCCGGATTGATAGAGAAAAAATCAAAAAGTGCTGGTCGCAATAATAACGGTCGGGTAACGACACGTCATATTGGTGGAGGACATAAGCAACATTATCGTGTTGTTGATTTTGTGCGCAACAAGGATAATATTCCTGCGAAAGTAGAACGAATCGAATATGATCCGAACCGGACAGCAAATATTGCATTGATTTGTTACGCTGACGGACAGCGTAGTTACATCATTGCTCCTAAAGGTCTTTCAGTAGGAGATCAATTGATGAATGGTGCTGAGGCGCCAATCAAGGTTGGTAATTGCTTACCATTAAGAAATATTCCTGTTGGTACTACGATTCATTGTATTGAAATGCTGCCAGGAAAAGGTGCTCAAATGGCAAGAAGTGCAGGAGCGGCTGTAATCTTGCTGGCGCGTGAGGGTATGTATGCTCAGTTGCGTTTGCGTTCCGGTGAAGTGAGACGTGTTCATATTGAGTGTCGGGCAACAATTGGTGAAGTCGGTAATGCTGAACATAGCTTACGTAAAGTTGGCAAGGCAGGAGCTATGCGTTGGCGCGGTGTGCGTCCGACTGTACGTGGTGTCGTTATGAATCCGGTGGACCATCCACATGGTGGTGGTGAAGGAAGAACCTCTGGTGGACGACATCCAGTGTCGCCTTGGGGTCAAAAAACCAAAGGCATGAAGACACGTAGTAACAAACGCACGACTTCGATGATTATTTCGCGTCGTGGTAAAAGGAAATAGGGGTAGCATATGACTCGTTCATTGAAAAAAGGGCCTTTTTGTGATGCTCATCTGATTAAAAAGGTGGAAGCTGCACAAGAAACAAAGGATAAAAGACCGATCAGAACATGGTCACGCAGATCTACAATTATGCCGGATTTTATTGGATTGACCATTGCCGTACATAATGGTAAACAGCATGTGCCTGTGTATATTTCTGAGAATATGGTTGGACACAAGCTTGGCGAATTTGCGTTGACTCGTACTTTCAAGGGTCATGCTGCCGATAAGAAAGCAAAAAGATAGGAGAAAGCTATGGCAATAATGGAAACAAAAGCTGTTCTCCGTGGTGCGCGTTTATCAGCCCAAAAAGGTCGTTTGGTAGCTGATATGATTCGCGGTAAAAAGGTGGATCAAGCACTTGATATTTTGACATTTTCTCCGAAAAAAGGAGCAAAACTCATCAAGCAGGTACTGGAGTCTGCCATTGCGAATGCTGAACACAATGATGGAGCAGATATTGATGAATTGAAGGTGTCTTCAATTTATGTTGAAAAAGGTCAGTTCCTGAAGCGTTACAGTCCACGCGCAAAAGGTCGCGGTGATCGTATAACCAAACAAACTTGTCACATTTATGTGACCGTTGGTATTTAAGGGGGACATAATGGGACAAAAGATACATCCAACTGGATTTCGTCTTGCAGTAGCTCGTAACTGGTCTTCCCGTTGGTATGCCAGTAATAGTAGTTTTGCAGGGATGCTAAATGAGGATTTGCAGGCCAGAGCATATTTAAGAAAAAAATTAAAGAATGCGTCTGTAGGGCATATTGTAATTGAGCGTCCGGCTAAGAATGCACGTTTTACAATCTACAGTTCTCGTCCAGGTGTTGTTATTGGGAAAAAGGGTGAGGATATCGAGGTGCTGAAAAATGATCTGACCAAGATCATGGGAGTTCCGGTTCACGTCAATATTGAAGAGATTCGCAAACCGGAAACGCACGCTCAACTCATCGCTGATTCGATTACACAACAATTGGAAAAACGGATCATGTTCCGTCGTGCTATGCGACGTGCCATGCAAAATGCGATGAGACTGGGTGCATTAGGCATCAAAGTGATGTCGTCTGGTAGATTGAACGGTATTGAAATTGCTCGTACCGAGTGGTATCGGGAAGGTCGGGTACCGTTGCATACTCTTCGTGCTGACATTGATTATGGCTTTAGCGAAGCTTTGACGACCTATGGAATTATTGGCGTTAAAGTTTGGGTATATAAAGGTGATCGTCTGGAAAATGACGAGGCTCCGAAAGTTGAAGCAAATGTTGAAGAAGATAAGAAACGCCGTGGATCGCGCCGTGATGAAGGTGCAAAACCGGCAGGGAAACAACGTGTAAGGAAGGTGGAAGGTGCTTCTGCACCAGGTGGTGTTAAACGTGTTCGTGCAAAGAAAGTTGATGCCACATCCGAATCCATACCAGCTGAAACGGCAGGAGAATAATTATGCTGCAGCCAAGACGCAGAAAATATAGAAAAGAACAGAAAGGACGCAATACCGGTATTTCGCATGAACGCGGAACCAATGTTTCCTTTGGGGAGTTTGGTTTAAAAGCTACGGGACGCGGTAGACTGACAGCTCGTCAGATTGAAGCGGCTCGTCGTGCGATGACTCGTCATATTCGTCGTGGGGGTCGTATTTGGATTCGGGTTTTTCCAGACAAGCCAATTTCTGAAAAACCGGCGGAAGTACGTATGGGAAGTGGTAAAGGTAATCCGGAATACTGGGTAGCTGAAATCCGTCCTGGAAAAGTGCTTTATGAAATGGATGGTGTCAGTGAAGAACTGGCTCGCGAAGCGTTTCGCCTAGCAGCGGCTAAATTGCCGTTATCAACTACATTTGTGACTCGTCGGATTGGTTAGTAAAGGAGTAATTATGAAAGCTTCCGAGCTTCGCGAAAAAGATCAGGCGGCATTGCAACAGGAATTGAACAGTCTGTTAAAGGCTCAATTTAATTTGCGTATGCAAAAAGCCACACAGCAATTGACAAATACTTCCCAGTTGAAGAAAGTCAGACGTGATATTGCGCGTGTAAAGACTGTTATGAATGCGAAGGGTAATAAATAATGAATGATCAAGCAAAAGTTCAGCGCGCACTGACTGGCAAGGTTGTTTCTGACAAAATGGATAAAACGGTTTCTGTTTTGATAGAACGTCGTGTCAAACATCCGCTTTATGGAAAAATCATCAGAAGGTCAAAAAAATATTTGGCACATGATGAGGCAAATGAAGCGAAAGTTGGTGATACAGTAGAAATTCGGGAGAGTCGCCCATTTTCTAAAAACAAAACATGGGTTGTTACTCGTGTTTTGCAAGTTGCACAAGTTATATAAAAATCTTGCATTAATTTTATATTAGTGTAATAATTACAAGCTTCGTGTCATCATGCGATGGCACGAGGTTCGAGTATAAAAAATTGTCCACCCAATCAGACGATAGCAATATTGAATGACGGGACCAAGACTGATCGTCAGACAGGGAGTCTGGACGAATTCAAGTTGGGAAAGAAAATATGATTCAGAGTGAAAGCCGTTTAAAAGTGGCCGATAACACTGGTGCCAGAGAAGTTTTATGCATCAAGGTGATGGGAGGTTCCAAGCGCCGTTATGCAGGTATCGGAGATATCATCAAGGTCACAGTGAAAAGCGCAGCACCGCGTGGAAGAGTAAAAAAAGGTGAGATTTACAATGCTGTTGTTGTACGGACAGCAAAGGGAGTACGTCGTCCAGACGGATCGCTTATTAAATTTGATGGAAGTGCAGCAGTTTTGCTCAATGCCAGACTGG
>CAZAIY010000091.1:0-5358 GCA_964485295.1 uncultured Oxalobacter sp.
CAATGGCTATCAAGATAGCAAGAACAGTTCCTCCTGCCTGTATCCATGCAGGTACAGATAGTGAGATATTTGCCTGTGTTTTCTGGGCATATGCCAAAACAGGAAACCCAAAAAACCATAAAGCAGACAAAAATTTTAATGAAAATAATTTCGATTTTTTTAGCACAAAAACTCTCCCGATCATTTAACAGTTTACAATAGGCAAAATGAATAAACGATAGGTTTGAAAAGAAAAATAGCCATACGATATGATTATTTTTTGACATGCCTCTAAAAATTCAAGTTCTCATTTTCTTATATTCATTTTATAAATACTTTCCTTTTATATGAGAGAAAAATGAATTTCAAAGAAGTTAATAAAAAAGAAGAAAAACAAATTAAGTTGGAAGATTTAAATCTTCCAGTAGGAACTCGTATACAGCTTGTTACCCTGGGTAGACAAAAAGGAGAATATTATTCTTCTTTAATTGGTTTTGAACCACAGCAGTATATTTTTATAAAAATGCCTCAGGCGAATGGATTCAATGTGCGGCTTGGAGTAGCAGAACATGTCGAAGTAAGAGTGTTTACCGGCATTTCGATTTTAAAATTTGCTTCCAGTGTAGAGTACATTTACCAAACACCCCGCAATTTTGTAGAACTTGCATTTCCAGACAATATTCAAGTCATACCGCTTCGTGAAGATTTCCGGATCGATTTAAAAATACCCGCAAAAATCTGGCAGATCAACGGAAAAAAACTAAATAAAGCCCTAACTGTTACCTTACTTGATTTAAGTATTACCGGAACCATGCTTCATACTACTTCCTATGTAGGAGAAGTTGGCGATGAAATCGGCATTTCTTTTGTTATTCAAAATACTGTAACCAAAGAGGAAATGATCATCAATACCTTGACTACCATTCGGAACAATCGTGAAGAAAAAAACGCCTCTGGCAATTCGACATACCGATATGGTTTGCTTTTTCAGGAAATGCGTCCTTTTTATCAGGCAACATTGCAAAACTTTATCAATGACCATCTTTTGCGTAACCGCAAAGTCATTTTTTAATATCGTTATATTCCCTAACCGGCTTTTAACAACTGAAATATATGAATCAATTTAAACTAACTTTACCCTATTCCCTTGTCAGGCAAGCCGCTGCAGACTTGATGTTAGGCAGTAGTTATGCAAATAGCACTTATTTCGATGCGGATGTTCTTGCCAGAATTGAACGTGTTCTCACATACACTCTTGAAAGAGTATTTGATAAAAATATTCAAATTGAATTTCTTGAATAAAATTTTGGCGGCTTCATAAGAAACCGCCAAAAAACAAATTAAAGCAAGGCATCAGGAGATTCAGGCAAAATCTGTCCTCCATCAACAATAATGGTTTGTCCTGTTATATATTTGGCTTCATCAGAGGCCAGGAAACATACCGTATAACCAATATCTTCCGGAGCCCCCAATGAATGGGTCGGGATGGAAGCTTTCATCTGATTAATGTAATCCTCACCTTGCTCCTTAAGCCCTTCAGTCAGAATATTTCCAGGCATGACTGCATTGATATTGATACCGTATCTTGCATATTCCAGTGCAGCACTACGCATAAATCCCAATTGACCTGCCTTGGTTGCACCATAATGACTCCATCCTGGATAACCCGTAACAGGTCCTGTTATTGATGAAGTGATAATAATACGCCCTGAACGCTGTTTTTCCATAACAGCCAAAGCAGGTTGTACAAGAAAGAACATTCCTTTCAGATTCACATTGTTCATCGTATCCCAGTCCAGTTCCGTCATCTCTTTCACAGATGCCTGTGGAAAAATACCTGTATTGGAACAAAGAATGTCCAGTTTGCCGTATTTTTCAACCACCTGATTAATCACATCCTGACACTGTGTTTTTTGAGTTACATCAAGATGCATAAAATCCGCACCCAGTTCCCTGGCGGAAGACTGCCCTGTCACATCATCAATATCCGCAATAATTGTTTTGGCACCTGCCTGTCCTAAAACTTTAATAATTCCTTTTCCAATACCTTTTGCTCCACCAGACACCAGTGCCACTTTATTTTTTAGACTGAACATAACTTTTCCTCCAAATATATCTTTCTAACTCATAATATTCAGAACGAACTTATTCCTAACCGTTTATGATGAAACAATTTCTTTTATAAAAGGCAATAAAAAAGCGTGTATCTTCCTAATGATAGCAAGATACACGCTTTGAAACTTCAATTTAACTGGAATGCCACCAGGCATCTGGTTCAAATACTGTATCCAGTACCCATTCATGAGGAGTTTGATGTCCTCTGGAACGGAAATAGATGATGTAATTTGCCATCTCTCTCGTTCCTTTTTTAGTTACAATCAGTTCGGACGAAAGCAAATTGGAATACGTATCCAAACGTTCACGAACAACATAGTCCAGATCCGTTACATTAATCTTGACGGTTTTAGTTACCTTGCAACTGAGATCACTCATATCCAGCCAAACAAGTCCAATTTCCAGAAACAAGGTATCATTTTCTTTATGGTAAATAGTAAAAATGTAATTTCTTTTTTTGGATTCATCTGTAATTAGTTCGATTTTAGGACTATCGTATTTATTAGAATCACAATAATTTTTAACGACTTCTCTTGCTCTTTCCGGTGTTAAAACAACCTGTTCTACCGTTTTTAGATCCTTCATGGGGTCTAAAAGGAACTCATTTTTAATAGGCATGGGCTTACCTCATCCTTTCTTCTATATTCAGTCTTTACTTACACACGAAACATAGCATTCATTAATCCTACTGGATATTTTACAGATAGGATTTTATCGACGTATATTCGTATTTACTCTTAACACTCAAAAATTTACTTATACAGATTACTGATACTTGAGAAAGTATATCAGGATTTACTCACACCATTCGCTTTCTCAAGAGTAAATTTAACAACTGTTTTAATTTATATATAAAATTTTTTCTATTCTGACTTGATGTATTTGAATTAATTATAAAAAACTTGTGTTTTCGTGTATCATAAAAAAATTTAGATTATTCTTTATATTCTTATTCGAAAAATGCTCTCCTCATTTTTTATATCCTCTTTATTAGATGTCATACCACATCCAATATTTGTTAAAAATGAAGATTTGCAGTTTGTCTATGTCAATAAAGCTTATGAAATAGCATTTGGCGTCTCAAATGAATACATGAATGGGAAAACTGTTCTTGAAATTGAACATTTGCCTGATACTGAAAAAAAGTTTTATCACAATGAAGATCAAGAATTATTAACTCATTCAAAATCCATTCATCATGTATTTAGTTACCGATTTTCAACAGGTCAAATACATACCTGTTTATATTACAGCATGGGTTTTGTTCAGGAAAATGGGACAAAAGGTCTTATTGGACTGATCATTGATATTACTGAACAACAGAAAACCATGTCTTTATTACAAAATGAATTAAAGAAAATAGTTGCTGAAAAAGAAAAAGTTGAAAAAGAAAGTGCCATTGACCCTTTAACCAATGTCTATAATCGACGTCTTTTAGATGATTTCCTCACCAAATACACTTTGCTGACAACAAGAAAAAAATTGCCGCTTTCCTGCATCATGATAGATATTGATCATTTTAAAAAGATTAACGATACATTTGGTCATCAAGCAGGGGATGTCGTTCTTCAGCAACTTGGACAAATATTGAAAGATTCCCTACGCGACAATGACGTTGTTTTCCGTTATGGTGGAGAAGAATTTTTGCTTTTACTACAAGGCAGTGAAATAGATGGTGCCTTTTTAGTTGCAGAACGCCTTAGAAAACAGATAAATAAAACTATTTCTCTCCCGGATGGGCAACACATTACGGTCAGTGCAGGATGCGCTGAATATATAAGTAATGAAAGTCAATCTACATTTATAAAAAGAACAGATGAAGCTTTATATAAAGCAAAAACAACTGGTCGTAACCGCGTCAGTATTGCCGAACATCTTCCTTTATAAAAGCCAAATTTTATCGATCCTCGTCTGTTATTTTCGTTTACCTCGATTATTTTTTGTTCACTTTAACCAGGATTTTCATTATCGCTGAAATTACTGGGGTGTTCCCTGATTGGTAATAACTTCTATTTCTACACGACGGTTTTTAGCCCGCCCTTCTTTTGTTTTGTTGTCTTCTACAGGTTGCGTTTCACCTTTTCCTTCTGCAAAAATTTTCTGGGAATCTATACCTTTGGATACCAGATACGCCTTGACCGCATCCGAACGACGTAAAGAAAGCTTATCGTTATATGCTTCTGAACCAATTGAATCAGTATGACCAACTACATTGATCGCTTCATAATTCCGATTCTGTAAATTGCTAACCAACTCATCCAGTTTCTCCTGTCCCTCAGGTTTTATAATACTCTTATCAAAATCAAAAAATGCATCCGCAGAAAAAGTCACTTTCTCAACAACCGGCTCTTCCTGTTCTATTGCCTGCTCCTTGTCAAGTTTACTGATCTCATATTGCAAAACAGACCAATCTAATGGTGCATCCTCATTAGGCTCAACTGTGGCATCTATCCGTCCAATGAAATTGGGTTCCCCATTTTCATTCTTGCCATCTGCAATGTAGGCAACTATATACATTCTCGGTCCAACATTGGGAGATATCGTTTTGACATGTACCGTATAAGGCAAGGCCTCCTGTTTTAACTGATCTCTTTGAAAATAGGCAGATTCCGGAGTATCTACACTTGCTTCTCTTCCAAAAAAATATTGCGTTGCCTTGGAGACATCTACCATTACATTCTGATTTGAATCTCCTGTTTGAAGTTGATCCGGATTTTCAGTACGACCCTGAAAAAATTCTTCACTTCCATTTTGTTTAGCTGCATAAATTGCTTTTACCACCATAACTTCATCAGTTAATGGCTTAAAGCGTGATACAGGTATACCTGTATCATCATTCCATAAATAGACAAGTCTTTGACAAATTTGCTCTGCTTGATCTCTCGGTAATTCTTGCAATTTAAATGCACGGGCAGGAAGTAAACAAGTAAAACTAAGTAAAACACCAACCATAATTAGTTTTATAAATTTTTTCATGTCTGTACCCGTTAAAAATTAAATGAAACTTTAGTCTTTAATTCTATTACAATTTTTTTTGAATATGTATACAAAATATTTTTATATTGCTATTAATACCTCAATAAAATCCGGCAATCCTTCATACTTGATTACCGAAAAATGTTCAGATCCAACTTCAAAATAAAGCTCAACACCATCAGAAAAGTTTGTAATTTTTCTATTGACTTAATATTTTTGTTCGCTATATCAATAAGTATTTTAATAGGTCAATGAAAGTTCCGATTTAAAGACATCCGTTCCAAATCT
>CAZAIY010000092.1:0-5343 GCA_964485295.1 uncultured Oxalobacter sp.
CTAACTTTTCTTCTAACTTTTTATTCCATAACGCTTTTTATTCCATTCCACATCTGTTGTGGACAACTCTGTGGATAATTTTATCTTGACGCCCCCTGACACGTCTTCCCATCTTGCTTTGAACAAGTTGCACCCCAAAATCCCATTTATTTTTATTCAATTAAATCAACACTTTACAAAGTTAATAAAATGAAAACAAAAAATTTTTTTATTTTTTTTCTCCCGACTTTTTTATTCACAGGCAAAACCCGCATCATGTCCTGCTTTGACCCTTTTTGATCCCTGATTCATTGAATACAACGAATAACAGGGTGACTTCTGGACTTTCCTGTCGACAGGAAAGCATCCTCTCGATCGCCCATAAAAAAGCCCCCTTTCAGAAAAAACGGTTTACATGACGTTTTTTCTGACTTGTCTTTCCTTTTTTCACAGTAAAATGAAGAGAAATAAAAATGACCGGAAAATATGATGAAAGTGATAAAAAATATTCTCGGATTCCTGCTTTTTTCCTTGGTTTTTCAAAACCTGTCTGCAGTCAATTTACCCGATGAAAAACTGCAGAATCTCACTTCCCGAACCGTTCAAAACGCTCAATTCGATCTGGGTTATCCGGGCAATCAGCATATTGCCCTGGATGATTTCTATCAGTGGTATGTCAATAGTGGCTTAAATCATATTTTCCTCAATAATGCCGGTGACCCGTTTTCTCCCAGAAACAGGTTGAACTCCCTTGAAATCGAGCGAAATGTCATTGAATTTTTTGCACCCTTATACGGTTTTGACCCCAAAACCGCCTGGGGAATTGTCACCATGAGCGGAACCGATGGCAACAATCACGGCATCTATTTTGGATATAAATTATTAAAAGGCCAAACCAGACTGGATCCGATTCTTTATGTTTCAAAAGAAGCCCATTACTCCAACAAACGTCTTGCCGACCTGCAAAATATTGAATTGCGCCTCATTGACTGTGATGAAATGGGCAGGATGTCGCCGGATGCCTTTCGAAAGGCACTCAATCCGAATCGCCCGGCACTTATTGTTTTCACGATGGGCTCCACCTTCAAAGGTGCGGTTGATGATCAGGCAAGAATCAACGCCATCCTTGAAGAAACCCCTCCGGTAGCCGTTTACCGTCACGTCGATGCCGCCCTGTTCGGTGGATTCCTGCCCTATACCCCCCACAAGGATCTGGTCAACAGCCAAAAACATCGGTTTGATTCCATTGCCATTAGCGGACACAAATTCTTTGGCATGGATGAACCCTGTGGCATTTTCATTACCCGAAAGGAAATACTGGAAAAGCAGAACCCTTTCAATATCTCCTACTTGAATGGCGCCATGCCGATGATCAATTGTTCGCGCTCATCCGTCAACCCGCTGAAATTTTACTGGATCATTCAAAAATTCGGCATAAGTGGTTTTACTGCCCAGGCAGAAAGGATGCTAAATCATGCGGATTATTTGAAAAAACGCCTGACAGAAATCGGATGGCCTGCCTGGATAGGAGAATATTCCAATACCGTTTTCTTTAAACGTCCCAGTGAAAAAATCATGACCAAATATCATCTGGCACCGGATTATGATGAGCACTTTGGCGGCAATCTGGCCCATATCGTTGTCATGCAGCATGTCAAAAAAGAAGTGATTGATATTTTCATTGAGGATCTGCTTTCGGATACAGGACAATAATTTTTTTCAATATGCCGTTCATGAAGATACCGTCACCCTAAAAAACACCTGCACACAAACATTCAGGAATCCTTTACCGGAGAAAAATATGGAAAAAAAAGAACTTTTGCCCTGCCCTTCCTGCAAAAACAAACCGATTCTTGAAACCATGGAGTATTCGGAATGCTCGCGTCCTTTCGGCGATCGCTTTTTAGCAAAGGTAACCTGTCAAAATTGCGACACCACCATATCCAGTGACTTCGAGGACAGACTGGAAGATGCCACATACGAAGCGACAAGGCTTTGGAATTCGCAACAGGACAAATAACATTTTTGTATTGAATAAAATGAACCTCTCCTGACATTTCCCTTTTTTGCATCAAAATGAACACAATGGCAGAAATTGAAATAGAAAACGCCGGACTGATTCTGGTTGCCCCTTTCTTACCCCGTTTTTTCAGAAATATGGGATATCTGGATGTGATGCGTTTTTCAAATAACGAAACCCATGCCAGGGCCATCTATTTGCTGGAACATATGGCAAACGGAAATTCAGCCATCAGTCAAAATCTGACTTTAAACGCCATCCTTTGCGGATGGCCGCCAAATCAGCCGGTTCCTGCCTCCCCTTCTCTTGACGAAATGGAAAAACAGCAGTCGGATCACATTCTAAAGGCCGTTCTGGCACATTGGACGGCATTGAAAGAAATGACCATAAATGATTTGCGGGAAAAATTTATCCGCAGAAAAGGGATACTGAAGATGACGCCATCCGTTTCCTTGACTGTTGAGCCCCGTGCCCAGGATCATCTGTTAAGGGAACTGCCCTGGATATATGCCTTAACCGGAACACCCTGGAGTGAACAAATTGTGGTGCACTGGAACAATTAAACAAAAAACTTTCAACAACTCCTTTTTATTTTCTGTATTTTTCATGATATTCGTTTGTTTTTATATAAATGCATTCAATGAAAATATTGAGGATCCTGTCTTTTCAAAATGGCATGAGCATCCTGTTTTATCCGGTATCATTTTTCATCCGTTGTTTTCATGACAGGATTACCATGAAAAAATTTTGGGTGTCCTTTTTTTCCTGTTTTTTGCTCTTTTGGGGCATGACCGCACAGGCTGATGATATTCAAAAATCAATGAAACTGTATCAGCAGGGAGAATACCAAAAAGCGTATGCCTGTTTTCTGAAACCGCATGTGCAGACAAACCCGAATGTCCAAAATCGCCTCGGGATCATGTATACCAGCGGTATTTATGTACGGCCGAATTATCAGACGGCATTTCACTGGTTCATGAAATCGGCCCAACAGGGCAATCCCTCTGCCCAGTTCAATCTGGCTTACTCCTATGCTCTTGGAGAAGGCACGCAAAAGGATCCGCAAAAAGCCTTTCACTGGTACAAAAAAGCTGCTGAAAATGGCCTTCCCAGCGCCATGCTCATCCTCGGGGATATGTATGCCAAAGGAACAGCAACAGAAAAAAGTCCGGAAAAAGCCCTCACCTGGTATATAAAAGCGGCAAAAAAAGGAAATGGTCCGGCCCAATGCAGACTGGGACAGATGATGCTTGAAGGAAACGGCATACAAAAAAACATAACCCTGGCCATTCAAACCCTTGAAAGGGCAACACAATACAATGACTCCTGTTCCCGTCAGCTTTTGACGCAAATGTATACGACAGGCATGGGCGTTTCCCCGAATCCGGCAAAAGCGACCCGGTTGAAAATGGAAGGCGCAAACAAAGGCGATCCTCAAGCACAATATGAATTGGCCTATGCCTACGATAAGGGTTTGGGTCTTTCAAGAAATGAAAGGAAATCCCTGTACTGGTATGCCAAAAGTGCATCCAAGGACCATCTTGCCGCCATGCGGCGACTCTCGGAAATCTATCAGTACGGGCAGCTCGGATTATCCCGTAATGCAAAAAAAGCATCCGGGTGGCAGGAAATCGTTGATATGGAACAAAAACAAATCGAAAAAGGACGTCGCTATCGCATTATGGACACCAATTACCTGACATTGCGCTGATGCCATGATACCATCTCATGCCACCCCCAAACCATTGACCACCAAAACCGGTTTCTTTGACTTTTTATCTAAAAACCAAGAACTACGTTCTGATTTCGGGGTAATAGTCATCTTCATCCAATCCCCAGGTCCAGGCATTGGCCTGACGGGCCGTTCTCATGGTAGGTGGCACAGCCAGTACAAATTCTCTCCCCGTCCCACAACGAACTCTCAAAAACCGGTTCCTTCCAAAATTCGGAATTCCCACTTCCAGCAATGTCCCTATTTCCGGATCGGGATTCTCATTGATCACCTTCGCATCCAGTTCACAAATGATGTTTTTCCATCCGATAATTTCACAGGCAGCCCAGCGCTGTTCCATATTTTTCCATGACAGGGCTTCTTTGGGAGAAGGCGGTTTTGTCGTTATCCATTCCCTGGGAATTCTGACACCATGCCAGTGATAGAGATTTAGTCCGCCTTTATAGGAAATGGATGGACCGGTTTCATGATGAAATCTTCCCTGGTCATCCTGATGAGAATGGAGGATAAGATCGTTTGGCAGGATATCCTCAATATTTCGATTGACCGGCAGGACCAGTTTTTCCAAATCCAGATCAGGCAGATAGCATAGGGAACTGAAATCCTTTATTTTCCTACAGTCCCGTAAATTCAGGTCAGTCAGTTGAGTCAGAGAAGACAAAACCCGGATATCCTCTATATTCCAGCAATCTTCCAGATCCAGTTTTTTCAGGTATTTTAGTGAACCCAGGCAAGAAATGTCCCTGATATTCCAGCAGCCCGATAAAACCAGTTCGGTCAGACTGGTTAAAGCACCAAGCGGAGCAGCATTCTTGACATTTTTACAGTTTTGCAAATTCAGACGGGTCAGCTTTACAAGTGAAGACAAGGCATGAATATCCTTAACACTTCCACAATTTTTCAATAATAATTCCGTCAAACCGGATAATGAGGATAAAGGTGTCAGATCTTCCAGATTCCAGTAATTTGACAAATCCAAATATCTCAAATTTATCAAAGAGGATAAGGAACGGATATCCCTGATATTGAAACAGCTGCCCAATTTCAATCGGGTCAGATGCGATAAGGACATTAAAGGTGTGAGATCCTCAATATTCTCAAAACCTGACAGATCCAGCCGGGTTGTCCTTTTCCGTTTGATGTCTTCTATGAGCTGTTCAAACTTGTGCATGGCAGCTGTTTGTTCCCTATCCCCTGATTTTGAATCAATCCATAATCCGTCTCCAGCCTTCCGGGCTGAATTCCCTTTGACGACGCAATTCGTAAATACCCGGCGGTATGGAAATGGTCTTGTGCGTATCAAAGCTTCTCAAGTGGCGAAGCAGCGTCTCCGTGGCTTCCACTGCCTCGATAACCTGCAGATAACTGACCATGGGATTGTCGGTTGTATAAAAAGTGACATTTTCCGTTGCTTCTATCACATGATTATGACCGGTTTCGGAATGGGCAACAATATATTGCCCCTCTTCGGGTAAAGCGGGTTTAATGTTTTCAGGGAGTGCTTTGACACGACGGATAAAGAGGTCACCCTGGGCGGCCTGGTTTTTAAATGTTCTTGCTTTCATTTTATTCTCCTATTGACACACATCAAGTTCTGATTTCAGGTTGATAT
>CAZAIY010000093.1:0-5303 GCA_964485295.1 uncultured Oxalobacter sp.
TCAGCAGACCCCGTGCATAAGGAAATAATGACACAGACAAGAGAAAGCAATATCAATACAATCAGGGTACCGATATACTTTCTCCTGCTTTTTGCAGCACTTTCTAAAACATTGATCTGCTTTAGCACATATTGCCTCAATTACATTTTCCAGCTAATTCCACCAAAAAACGCCCTACCCAATTGATTGTAACTATACGCTGTTTGGTATTCTTTATCGAACGCATTTTCAATTCGACCAAAAAGCTCAACTTCTTTCGTTAACTGATAGCGCACATTCAGGTTAAGCAATGTATATGAGCCAAGAATATACTGATCATAATCTGAATTATGGCGATAGTCTTCATAATGGACATCTCCACCCACATACCATGGCCCTATAGTTTTAGACACATTAAGTGACGCTATTTTTTTGGGTCTTCTAGCAAGCTGCTCTCCTGTTTCTCTATTTTCAGGTAACTGCCAAGTAAAATTACCATGAATATCAACACCAGCTAATTGCGTAGAACCGTTTAGCTCAACCCCTTTGTTTTTAGCCTCTCCAATATTGACATTTTTCCAATTGGCATCCGACCCAATCAAATCATGTGTTCGAGTCTCAAAAGCAACCGCTCGAATCAATGTCTTATTATTCGCATATTGAATACCCACTTCAAATGACCGGGATCTTTCTGCTTTTAAATCAAGGTTTCCATATAAAGGAACATATTGTTGATACAATGTTGGTGCTAGAAATGCAGTTGATGCACTAGCAATCCATTTCCAGTTTGATGTCAAATCATAACCATAGCCGAAATACCCTGTGACATCTGTCCCGGCATCTTCAACATGATCGTACCGTGCATTAATCTGGAAATTATGTTTATCGATTTTTCCATTTAAACCAGTATAAAAATCATAATTCGTTCGGGATTGATCCATTGAAGTACCCCAAATAATTTCTGCTTTTTCTCTCTCAATATCGGCACCAGCAGTTAATATCCAGTCAGAAGATAAGGCTATTTCATTTGCCCATTGCAACATACTTGTTTCTCCACGATAATAGCCATTGTCTCGTGTTTCTGAACCAGGTAGAGAATAAAAGTTCTCATTTTTTGTCGTGGTATGCGACACAGTAATTGTTGATAACCAATCTGATGCAATACGATTTTTGGTAAATGCAGCAAATGACATTAATTTGCTTTCTGACCAATCTTTTCTAGAAGGATTTCCCGACCAACTATCATCATAATCAGTTTTCGCATCATATCCATACAAACGAACACCCACTTCCTGTCCCTTACGCCATTCTTTTGAAAGTGCTACGTTAAAAGCCACATCCCGTGTTCCGTCACTATCGCCATTGGCATTTGTACCTTGATTTGGATTGATTGCAGAAAATCCATTGGTTTTAAATCGTGTGGCAGATACCGCATAACGGGATCCCTCCACATCACCTGAAATACCACCACTTAATTTAATAGTCGTATCTGTTCCTATTTCTGCAGATGCACTAACACCGGGTTTCCCCTCACCTTTTTTTGTAAAAATCTGGATAACTCCACCAATTGCACCTGAACCATAAATAGCAGATACATTTCCTCGAACAATTTCAATCCGGTCAATTTGTTCCGGCAAAATATGCTGAAACTGTATAGGTCCACCCGTACCCGTAGGATCAACCAATGGGACACCATCCAAAAGAATTAGAATTTGATTAGAATTCGCTCCACGCATAAAAATGGATGTTTGCTGTCCCACACCACCAGAATTACCAATACTTAAACCAGCAACATTTTGCAACAAATCCGGCAAATCAAATGCCTTCGAGTTTTTGATCATTTCTTGCGTAATCACTGTCGTAGACGCAATAGCATCTTTTTGAGACTGTTCAATACGAGACGCTGTCACAACAACAGGAATTAAATTTTCTTCTATACTTTCCTGTGCAAAAACAGGTGTTATCAGATAAAAAGCAAGAAAGATCCATGAAATCGGTTTTAAAACCGAAAAAGAATTAGAAGAACATGAAAAAAACATGACTGCTCCAAAAATATCAGTCCCACATCCCCGTAGAACTTCATTTGACAAAAAGTGAGGAACAGTCGGAAAAATACCTTATCCCATTGAGATAAATATGATCAAGAACCACCCGTTCCCAACACCTCTCCCTTGTCTGGCCGGTATCCGGGCTACAAGCTTTCCACATCAAACCAAGTGGAAATCTGCCTTGCCTTCCCATGCAAAAAAAACACAGTGGCATATCAGACAGACTCTTTTAAGATACTTGCTTACCGTTGCGGGGGCAGCACACGTTGGCAAAAAAATTGCTTCGTGTTTCCCGTTTAACCACGAACTAAGAATTCGTAAGCACCAGAGCGACACGATTTTACAAGCGGATACAGAAAAAAAGCAACTTTTTAGAATAAAACAGCTCAAAAATATATAACTTCCCTTAAATTCGAATAGTAGAATAATTATTTTCAAGTGAAATACCTGTATGCGTTTTACCAATTTAAACAGTGATTTTCAAAAACCAAAAAACAGCCATGCATTACGGTGGATGTTAGGATGGCACAATGAAAAACAACCTAAAACACCTAGCACAGGTATTGTTGTCCCCTTTTCCCATAACGATGGCAAACAGTTAAAAAAAGGGGACAAAGACACTTTAACCTGGATTGGACAGGCATCCTTTCTTCTCCAACTTGCTGGAAAAAATATTCTGATAGACCCGGTTCTATCCAAAAAAATTGCCTGGATTAAAAGAAACAGTCCTCCAGGTATTGACTGGCCCGCCATGCCAAAAATCAATCTGGTACTCATTACCCATAATCATCGGGATCATATGGATATCCCCACTTTAAAAAAACTGGGATCAGATCCCATCTACCTGGTTCCCAAAGGATTGGGATCCTGGTTTACAAAAAACAACTTTCACCGTGTTATTGAAATGGGATGGTGGCAAACCGAAGACATTGAAGGATTAACCATCACTTTTGTTCCAGCCGAACATTGGAGTCGTCGGGGCTTAACCGATATCAATACCAGTTGGTGGGGTGGTTTTGTCATAGAAAAAAACGGCATATGTTTATACCATTCCGGCGATACAGGCTGGTTCGACGGATTTGCTGAAATTGGCAACCGGTTTGGGCATATTGATATTGCCATGCTTCCGATTGGGGCATATGCTCCCCGATGGTTTATGAAATACCAACATATTAATCCCATTGAGGCAATCCATGCCATGAACGTTTTAAAGGCCAAATATTTTGTTCCCATGCACTGGGGAACTTTTAAACTTTCCGATGAACCTTTAGATGAACCCCCTGTACTTTTAAGAGAAACTTGGGAAAAAGCAAATTATCCTGACAATTCATTAAAAATGGCAGCATTGGGGCAAATTCTGATGCTAGATAAAATGACTTAATCCGTTTTTTCCATATTAAATTATTTGGATCATGCATTTAAAAGAAAAGGAATGCCATTTTTTAAAAGCATTCCTTTTCTAAAACTGCTTGCCTAATCCAGTATGGGTTTAGGTACTTTTCTTAACCGACGATTCTCACCTCCTTTTCGACCAATTGCAGCCATATGCGCACGATCCCGACTTACTGAAATACCTCCTTTTCTTTCAGCTATACGGGCTTCTTCAGAAGTAAAAACATGAGCCTTTCCTTTTGCATGAGCTGCACGGCCTCCCATTCTGGAAATTTCCCTTTGTCGTTCTTTCGGCATTATTGCAAACCCTCGTTTTATCGTTGTCTTTCCAACATTGTCTTGACTCTCTGATTCAGATTGCATCATGGTTTCTCCTCATACGTAGCAACGCCTTTGGAATTTCTTTGCTAAAAATATTCATTAGATAAGAACTGTTTCAAGATTTGCCTGTTTGGAGTTAAAAGCAAATTAAAAGTTCCCTTCAATAAAAACCAATTTCAAGGTAGGAATTTTCCTACAACTATTTCTAGCATTGCGCTGACAAGCAGATTCAGCAATAGCCGATATCCAGTCTTTTTTTGGATTGACATAATGCAATCAACGTAATTTTTTTGAACCCGTAAAAATTTTTATCAAAAATGACAAATTTAAAAGAGGCTTATTATGTTAATCACAAAATCAAATAAAAATGCTTCAGGTGAATTAAATGCAATATCCGTGGAAGCTGGCAGACAAAAAAATGGAAAACTATGGTCCAGTTTGAAAGACCTTTGTGAATTACTTCGTCTACCAGTTTCACCTAATTCCTCAATTACAAAAGAGGAAACTTTGTTTCAACATATGCAGTTTAAAACCGGACAGCGAATTCACATGATCGGCCAGCCATTTGAAATGCTTTATATTGTCAATTCAGGATTTTTAAAAACGGTTCTCATTGACGAATTGGGCAATGAACAAATTCTGAGTTTTCCCATGAAAGCTGATCTGTTAGGTGTTGATGGTATTTACTCAAAATACTATTCTTCCGAAGCGGTTGCCTTATCTGCCTGCGATCTTATTTTGGTTCCATTTAAAAAATTAACTGCACTCGGACGCATCCATCCAGAATTGGAAAGTGCCATGTTCAGTGTCATGAGCCAGGAACTTGTTCGGGAGCAAACCATGATTGCTGTATTAGGTTCGCTAAGTGCCGAAGGTCGTGTTGCCCGCTTTTTGGTAACCCTGTCTGATCGCTTTGCCCAAATGGGATTTTCCAACCGGATTTTTAACTTGCGCATGACAAGACAGGAAATTGGAAGTTATATCGGATTAACTTTGGAAACGGTTAGCCGGACATTATCTGCATTACATGAAATTGGATTAATCAATGTCAATCAAAAAACCATTGAAATCAAGGATATTCAAGCCCTGCGCCAACTAAGACGTTTGCCCAACATGAAATCACGTAACAAAAACAGCATGGATTTTATCTCGACAGAAACTTCATCAACTCCCTCTATCAATTTGAATGCAATCCATGAAAAAGGCCTTTTTGAAAGTAAATCTCATTAAGAAAAACAAACTATCCTATAAAAAAGGGGAGTTAAAAATCTCCCCTTTTTTAATTATTCCATTTTTTTCAAACGCTCCGTCGCCTCTTTTGCCGCTTCGGTATCAGGATACTTTTTCACAATTGTATTTAGCGTTTTCTTTGCTGCCCATAAATCCTTTAATCCCAAATGACTACTGGCCATACTCAACATTGCGTCCGGAATTTTTTCACTGTCTGGATACCGTTTGAGTAACACCGCATGGGCAGATAACGCATTTTTATAATCCTGAAGCAAATAATATGTAAGATGCAAAATAAATTACTTTCTCTAGACTTCTTGGAGATATATCTAG
>CAZAIY010000094.1:0-5300 GCA_964485295.1 uncultured Oxalobacter sp.
ATCATGAATGACCTGGTCATAGGCCCGCTGCAGGAAGGTGGAGTAAATCGCCACAACCGGTTTCAGATTTTCACAGGCCAGACCTGCCGCAAAAGTGACAGCATGCTGTTCTGCAATCCCGACATCAAAAAAGCGGTCAGGAAAGGATTCGGCAAACTGCACCATGCCGGAACCCTCTTTCATGGCAGGGGTAATCGCAACCAGACGATCATCCTGGATTGCCATGTCACATAGCCATTTGCCAAAAACTTCCGTATAGGTCGGACGGGAGGAGGCAACCGGTTTGACCCCTTCTTCCGGGCTGAATTTTCCCAGTCCGTGATAAAGAACCGGATCGGCTTCTGCCAGCTTGTATCCGTATCCTTTCTTTGTGACCACATGCAAAAACTGCGGGCCTTTGAGTTCTTTCAGATTCAATAGCGTAGGAATCAGTGCATCCAGATCATGTCCGTCAATGGGGCCGATATAGTTAAATCCGAATTCCTCAAAAAGCGTTGTCGGTGCGATCATGCCCTTTGCATGCCCTTCCAGTTTTTTTGCAAGTTCCTTCATTGGCGCCGGCAGCATTTTGCCGACCTGTTTGGCCGCCGCATAGAATTTGCCGGACATCAAACGGGCCAGATAACGGTTTAGGGCACCGACAGGCTGTGATATGGACATGTCATTGTCATTTAATACCACCAGCAATCTGATATCTTCATATACTCCTGCATTATTCAATGCCTCAAATGCCATGCCGCCTGTCATGGCACCATCGCCAATAACGGCAATGGAATGATAATCCATCGCTTTCAGTCTGGCAGCCAGCGCCATTCCCAATGCAGCCGAAATGGAAGTCGATGAGTGTGCCGTACCGAAGGCGTCGTATTCGCTTTCCTGCCGTTTGGGAAATCCGGACAGCCCTTTGAACTGCCGAAGCGTTTTCATGTGATCACGGCGCCCTGTCAGGATCTTGTGGGGATAGGTCTGGTGTCCCACATCCCATATCAGACGGTCTTTGGGCGTATTAAAAACGTAATGCAGGGCAATGGTCAGTTCAATCGTACCCAGATTGGAAGAAAAGTGCCCTCCGGTTTTGGAAACCGAATGAATAATGAAATCACGCAACTCAGCTGCCAGCCGGGGCAACTGTCCCCGTTCCAGCCGGCGAAGATCTGAAGGATCATTTATCGTATTCAGTAAATTCATCATTTATCCCGTTTCACAATCAGATCTGCCAGTTCTCTTAGGTAAATGGCTTTTCCATCAAACAATTCAAGGGTCTGATGGGCATGTATTCTCAGTTTTTCTGCCAGTTCCCTTGACTGTTGGAGTCCCAGAATGGAAACATAGGTCGGTTTGTCGTCTGCCGCATCCTTTCCGGCTGTTTTTCCCAGTGTCTCGGAACTGGCGGTGGCGTCTAAAATATCGTCGACAACCTGAAAAGCCAGTCCTATTGTTTTGGCATAAGCCTTCAAGGCATCGGTTTCAGCCGCCGTTAAAAAACGTCCGCAAAGCGATCCGATAAAAACAGCCGCTTCCAGCAGGGCACCGGTTTTCAGATTGTGCATGTTTTCGAGCTGTTCCCGTGTCAGTTTACTGCCAACACTGTCCAGATCAATAGCCTGTCCGCCGCACATGCCCAAAGAACCGGATGCTTTTCCCAGAATCTGCAGCATTTCAATCAGTCTTCTCGGATCAATATCCAGTTGGGATAAAACGGTAAAGGCCTGGGACTGGAGGGCGTCCCCCACCAAAAGTGCTGTGGCCTCATCGTAGCGGACATGAACGGTAGGTTTGCCCCGTCTTAGGACATCATTATCCATGCAGGGCATATCATCATGTACCAGTGAATAGGCATGAATCATTTCAACAGCCGCGGCCGCATTGGCCATATTGGAAGGATGTGCTCCAAAAAGATTGCCTGCGGCAAAAACCAAGAGGGGACGAATACGTTTGCCACCATTTAGGGTGGCATAATGCATGGCCTCGTGCAGACGGACAGGTTCACGACTTGCCGGGGGAAGCAGACCGGCAAGCGTTTCTTCCATCGTTGCCTGTATGGATTGCATCCAGTCATCAAAACGAAGCGTTTTTACTGTCATTTGTTTTCAGTTGATTCGTCCGGTTGGAATGGTTTGAGCATTTCCTTGTCCAGAACCTCTATCTGGCGGTCGACTTTTTCAAGTTGCATCGTACAGTATCGCACCAGTTCCACCCCGCGCTGATATACCGTTATCGTTTTTTCAAGAGGCAGTTCACCATTTTCAAGCTGCTCAACCAGGCGGTTGAGCTCTGCCAGGGCGGATTCAAAAGAATCCATTTTTTCATTACTGTCATTTGTGTTTTTGGGCATAAAAGCAATCCATGCAACCGGTTTTTAGCATCAGGAGGAATTCTTACGACAATTCCTGCACTCAAAATAATTGCGTCAAGACGTTATTATACGATAGCTTCACCTAATACCATGATTTTTTGGTCATTTATCTTCATAACAAAAGTCCCTTCCTTTTTTAAAAAGCAAGTACTCACTAATGCGCCTCATCCCAATTTTTGCCAACTCCCACATCCACAATCAGGGGAACTTTCAGTTTGGCCACCTGTCCCATCAATTCCGGCAGATGATGGGTGACAGTTTGCAATTCGTTTTCCGGAACTTCCAGAACCAGTTCATCGTGCACCTGCAGGATAAGGCGGGATTGCAGATTTTCCTTTTCAATCCAGTTCTGGACAGCAATCATGGAAAGCTTAATGATGTCCGCTGCGGTTCCCTGCATCGGGGCATTGATTGCGGCCCTTTCTGCCGCCTGACGGCGCGGGCCGTTTGGAGAATTGATTTCAGGCAGCCATAACCGTCTTCCGAAGACCGTTTCAACAAAACCATTTTCCCGTGCGATCTGGCGAATATCCTGCATATAGCGGGCGACTCCCGGATAACGCTGGAAATACCGGTCAATATAATCCTGTGCGGCATAGCGGCTCAATCCCAGATTTCCGGCAAGACCAAAAGCACTCATTCCATAAATCAGTCCGAAGTTGATGACCTTGGCGTGACGGCGCTGTTCGGAAGAAACTTCCAGTGGTGTCACCTCGAAAATTTCAGCCGCTGTTGCACGATGGATATCCTCACCCTGTCTGAATGCCCGAATCAGCCGGGGGTCTTCAGACATATGTGCCATGATACGCAATTCAATCTGGGAATAGTCAGCAGAGACAATCCGGTGATTTTCCGGGGCAATAAATGCTTCACGGATTTTTCGTCCTTCCTTTGTCCTGATCGGAATATTCTGCAAATTGGGATCATTGGATGCCAGACGACCTGTCACGGCAACAGACTGGGCAAAATTCGTATGCACGCGACGTGTCGCCGTATTGACCATACGGGGCAATTTGTCCGTATAGGTCGACTTTAACTTGGCCATGCCCCGGTATTCAAGAATAATTCGGGGAAGCGGATAATCTTCCGCCAGTTTTTGCAGGACATCCTCATTGGTGGAGGGCACTCCCGAAGGCGTTTTCTTGACCACCGGCAATTTAAGTCTGGTAAAGAGGATTTCTCCCAGCTGTTTGGGGGAATTCAGGTTAAAGACTTCATCGGCCGCCAAAAAAGCTTCCTTTTGAAGCACCTCCATTTTTTCACCCAGATCAACCGACTGGTTTTCCAGTAAAGCCGTATCGATCAGAACGCCATTTCGTTCAATTTTCTGCAAAACAGCCGATGTCGGCATTTCAATTGTCCCGTAAATAAAATCCAGCTCGTAAGCAGCCTGAATCAATGGATACATACGCTGATGAAGCTGAAGGGTCACATCCGCATCTTCTGCCGCATAATCGCAGGCAAGCGTGATATCCACTTCCGAAAAGCCGATCTGCGAGGCACCTTTTCCGCAAACATCTTCATAACGGATGACTTTTCGGTTCAGGATACGCTCGGCCAGACTATCCATATCATGTCTTTTATGCGATTCCAGCACATAGGACTCAAGCATCGTGTCATGAGCCACCCCCTGCAAATCAATGTCATGATTGGCAAAAACATGCCTGTCGTATTTCACATTCTGGCCGACTTTTCTTTTTTGGGGGTTTTCAAGCCAGGGTTTCAGTTTTTGCAGGACAAGCCCCAAATCAAGCTGAACAGGCGCACCGGGGTAGGTATGTGCCAGAGGGATATAGGCGGCATGATATGGCTCGACACAAAGCGACATACCGACCAGACGGGCACAAAGCGGATCCAGTGAAGTGGTTTCGGTATCAATGGCCGTTAATTCTGCCGTATCGATACGTTCAAGCCATTCATCGAGTTTTTCTTCCGTCAAAACGGTTTCATACCGTTTTTCCCTGGGTATCTGATCCAAAAGAGGGGGTTCAAAAAGCGAGTCAGACCGGGCAGGGCCAGAATTTGGGGTTTCATCCGTCGATCCGAAATCCTTTAGCCATGCCTTAAAGCCATATTCCTTAAAAAAGGCTTTCAGTTTTTCCGAATCGACAGGCCCTCTGGCAAAAGCCGTTTCAATCGCATCCGATTGCATTCCCAAGTCGCAATCCGTTTTAATCGTAATCAACTGTCTGGCCTGGGAGAGCCAGGAAAGGGATTGCCGAAGATTTTCTCCCACCACACCCTTAATCTCTTCGGAATGGGTCACAATATTGTCCAGTGACCCATATTGGGTTAGCCATTTCAATGCGGTTTTGGGACCGACTTTGGGTACGCCGGGAATATTGTCGGATGTATCGCCAATTAAGGAGAGATAGTCAATAATGGATTCAGGGGGAATACCGAATTTGGCAAGAACCCCGTCATGATCCAGTTTTTCATTACTCATGGTGTTAACGAGCGTGATGTTCTCGCCAACCAGTTGGGCCATGTCCTTGTCCGCTGTTGCAATCACCACTTCAAAACCCTGCTCCCTGCCCTTTTTGGCCAGGGTTCCAATGACGTCATCCGCTTCTATTCCTTCAACCGACAGAACCGGCCAGCCGAAATACTGAATGGCCTCATGAATGGGAGCAATCTGTGCAACAAGGTCATCCGGCATCACAGGACGGTTTGCCTTGTACTCCGGATAAATGGCATCCCGAAAAGTTTTTCCCTTTGCATCAAAAACACAGGTAAGATATGCTTTGGAGTAGTCCTTGTCCAATCGGCGCAGCATATTCAAAATACCGTATATCGCTCCCGTGGGTTTGCCGGATGGACTGCGAAGATCCGGCAAAGCATAATAAGCCCGGTAAAGAAAACTGGAACCATCGACCAATAACAGGATTTTTTTCATATGGATACAAACGAAAAAGAAAACCCGGAAAGCCTCTCGGTTCAGGCT
>CAZAIY010000095.1:0-5298 GCA_964485295.1 uncultured Oxalobacter sp.
GTTATTGGAAACCAAACTACTGCAAACACCCAAAAACAGCACTTCGTCAAAAACATCTTTTGCCATTTTTTTATTTTCATAAAACAAAACCTTTTATTGAGCATATTTTGATATTCTAGCGCCGCAAAATCATGCCTGTCACAAAATCCATGTTTTCCCGAGATTTCGATGAACGGATCAGGCATATTGAAATGACATACAGCCATTTCAGGTACAAATAAGAATAATTTTTATTTCTATTGAACTTTTAACTAATAATCATTATCATTTTCTTCCATGTTGTTTTTCATCAGCTAAATTTCAAATGGCATTTCCAGGAAAATAAAATCATGACGCTTATTCCTCCTATCCATGTACATCAAATTTGCAATCTCTCTCAATTGAAAAAAGGAGATTGCGCAACGATCATGGGATTGGCAAATGCAGATGAAAAAAGACCCGAATCCATTCGTACACGTCTTTTGGAATTAGGTTTTCTTCCTGGTGAAAAAATTTCTATTATTGCTGAATCTTTTTTCGGAAAGGATCCTATCGCTGTTCGTATAGGAAATGCCTCATTTGCTTTAAGACGTCTAGAAGCGTCCATGATTTACGTTTCAAAAAATACCTAGCAAATGCCTGAAACCAACAACTTCCAGAAGAAAAACGATACTGTCAACATTGCCTTAGTCGGAAATCCAAATAGCGGAAAATCCGTGATTTTCAATCGTTTAACCGGTTCAAATCAAAAAATTGCCAACTATGCGGGTGTGACTGTAGAACGGAAAGAAGGCTTCCTTCATTATAAGAATGACTCTTTTAAAATTATCGATTTACCCGGAACATACAGTTTAAAAACCCTTTCTCCAGATGAAGCCATAACCCAAGAAATCCTGCAGGGCCTACATCAGGATGACATAAAAATAGATATCGTTGTATTCGTTGTCGACATCAATAACATTAAACGGAATCTACAACTGTTTTTCGATATAAAAGCGCTTGGCTATCCTATTATTTTAGTCCTGAACATGATCGATATTGCGAGAAAAAGGGGGTTGGAAATTGACTCCTTATTACTTGCAAAAAAACTAGGTATCCAGGTTATCGAAACTGTTGCAACACAATCAAAAGGCTTGCCTGAATTAATCGCCGCCATCAATGAGGAATCCTTACTTTTAAAAAAACACTCTTCAATTGACAAATCAGTTGCAGCAAATTTTTCAATTGAACAACTTTCTCAAGCTTTCAATGCCTCCATCCAATCTCATTCCTCCTCTTTCGTATTGGAAGATAAAATTGATGCCATCGTACTTCATCCGATATGGGGTTATTTTATTCTTGCCTCTATTTTGTTCGGCATGTTTCAGGCTGTTTACAGCTGGTCTGAACTTCCCATGGAATGGATTGAAACCAGCATAGAATTCACTGGTGAATTCATCGGAAATTTTTTTTCTGATGGTGTTTTAAAAAGTTTACTGATTGAAGGGCTTTTATCCGGTGTGGGAAGTGTTATTGTCTTTTTGCCCCAAATACTAATTCTTTTTTTGTTTCTTCTTGTTTTGGAAGAATCAGGATATCTTCCAAGAGCCGCTTTCCTGCTAGACCGTCTTATGCGCTCAGTCGGGTTATCAGGGCGCTCTTTTATCCCTCTTCTTTCCTGTTTTGCCTGCGCCGTTCCCGGCATTCTGGCAACACGGACCATTCATGATTCCCGCAGTCGAATAGCCACAATTATGATTGCTCCTTTAATCACTTGTTCAGCAAGACTTCCTGTCTACCTGCTTGTGATTGGCGCTTTTATTCCAAATGAACATTTTCTGATTTTCAATTTACAGGGTTTGGTTCTTTTCGCACTTTATATGAGTGGCATTATTTCAGCCATGATTGTCGGCTTCATCATTAAAGTCTTCATTCAAAAAAATCAATACCAGCCACTCATTATGGAATTACCCGCTTATCATTTGCCAAATCCCACTCATCTTTTAATCGCTTTATGGGAAAAAGCAAAGATCTTCATTACACATGCCGGCACCATTATTTTTGCGCTGATGGTCTTGCTTTGGTTTTGCTCCAATTTTCCCGGAGCACCGGAAAATGCAACCGAACCGGCTATTCGTTATAGCATTGCCGGTCAACTCGGCTATTTTTTACAATACATTTTTGAGCCTATTGGATTTAATTGGCAATTATCCATTGCACTCATCCCGGGAATGGCTGCGCGGGAAGCATCTGTTGCCGCCCTTGGCACGGTTTATGCCTTATCAGGAGGAGAAGACGAACTGTCTATTGCACTTTCATCCGTTATCGCAACAACATGGGGACTGCCCTCCGCCCTGTCATTATTAGCCTGGTATATTTTTGCCCCACAATGTTTGCCAATGATTATTGCAACCAAACAAGAAACCCATTCATGGAAATACGCATTGATTATGGTTTTTTATCTTTTCTCACTCGCTTATATTGCTTCTTTCATCGTTTTTCAAATAAGTACTTTTCTTGTTGGAGGAAAATAATGCAAAAATTGATTGTTTTTTTGCTCTTGATAATTTCCATTTGGATTGTCATTAAACATTTTTTTCCTCATTTCTTGCGATCATGCACCAATCGGATTTTTGACAGAAAAAAACATTCCATTGAAAATTCAAATCAAAAAGCCTCTCCCGTGCAGACTTCTTATTGCACAAGCTGTCACCATTGTTCCAAATCGCCAACCACAAGCAAATGCCAGGTTATTCCATTTAAGGACACTGGTTCAATTTGATTTCTACAGTAATTGACTTCTCAAGTTAAACTTTTTTCTTGCTGACAAATTACACTTCATCTTAACAAAACACAAAATCGTCCTTTTTGTTTATGTCATTCTTGATTGACTGTGTAATCCTGATTTTTAAACCCAAATAAAAACAAAAAAATTTTTTCATATTATCTCTTGAAATCCGAAATAAGCGCCCATATACTTAGCACTCGTTAAACAAGAGTGCTAATAAGCCTTGATTTGTAAATACAAACAAAGAAATAACTGTCTACGTTCAAACGAGACAATTAAAAATGAAATATTGACTAACAATTAAGTATTAAGAGGAATTATTGTTATGAAACTTCGTCCCCTACATGACCGCATCATTGTCAAACGCATGGACTTAGAAACAACAACCGCATCTGGTATTGTCATCCCCGAAACCGCAGCAGAAAAACCGGATCAGGGCGAAGTACTTGCTGTTGGTAACGGCAAGATAACACCTGAAGGAAAAGTTTTGCCAATGGATGTCAAAGTCGGCGACCGTGTCCTTTTTGGCAAATATGCAGGACAAACCGTCAAAGTTAAAGGCGAAGAACTGCTTGTCATGCATGAAACTGACATTATGGCAATTATCGATAAATAATCCGGACACATTTTTCAAAAAAACAACAAAATTCAATTTATAAGAACGGAGAAATACACATGTCAGCAAAAGAAGTTATTTTTGGCGATAACGCCCGTACCAAAATGGTTGAAGGCGTTAATATCCTTGCTAATGCTGTAAAAGTAACACTTGGCCCTAAAGGTCGTAATGTTGTTGTTGAACGTAGCTGGGGTGCACCTTTAGTTACCAAAGATGGTGTCACTGTTGCAAAAGAAGTTGAATTGCAAGATAAAGTTATGAACATGGGTGCACAGATGGTCAAGGAAGTCGCTTCCAAGACCAATGATAATGCTGGTGACGGTACAACAACTGCAACTGTTTTAGCTCAAGCCATCGTTCGTGAGGGTATGAAATATGTTGCAGCAGGCATGAACCCAATGGATCTGAAACGCGGTATCGATAAAGCTGTTGAAGCTGTCGTTGCCGAACTCGCCAAAATTGCCAAACCAACCACTACCAGTAAAGAAATTGCTCAGGTTGGTTCGATTTCTGCAAACAGTGACCACTCTATTGGTGAACGCATTGCAGAAGCCATGGATAAAGTAGGTAAGGAAGGTGTCATTACCATTGAAGATGGCAAATCCCTGACAGATGAACTTGAAATTGTTGAAGGTATGCAATTCGATCGCGGATACCTCTCACCTTACTTTATCAATAATCCAGAAAAACAAACCGCTGTTCTGGATAACCCATATATCCTGATGACTGATAAAAAAATCGCCAATATCCGCGATTTACTCCCATTACTCGAACAAGTTGCAAAAGCAAGCCGTCCTCTTCTGATTATCGCAGAAGATGTGGAAGGTGAAGCCTTGGCAACTTTGGTAGTGAACAATATTCGCGGTATTTTAAAAACCTGTTCTGTCAAAGCACCTGGTTTTGGTGATCGTCGCAAAGCAATGTTGGAAGATATTGCCATCCTAACCGGCGGACAGGTCATTACGGAAGAAACCGGCTTGAATTTGGAAGATGCCGTTTTAGATCAATTAGGTCAGGCAAAACGCATCGAAATTAATAAGGAAAATACCACTATCATTGATGGTAATGGAGATGTTTCTGCCATCCAATCCCGCGTTAAACAGGTTCGCGTCCTAATGGAAGATGCCACTTCTGACTATGATCGCGAAAAACTCCAAGAACGTATTGCAAAACTGGCTGGTGGTGTAGCTGTTATTCGCGTCGGCGCAGCAACTGAAGTTGAAATGAAAGAGAAAAAAGCACGCGTTGAAGATGCGTTGCATTCCACTCGTGCTGCTGTTGAAGAAGGTATTGTTCCAGGTGGCGGTGTCGCTTTGCTTCGTGCTCGCGAAAAAGTCAATATCAAGGGTGACAACCCAGATCAGGACGCTGGTATTCAAATTGTTATGCGCGCACTGGAAGAGCCACTTCGCATGATTGTGGCAAATGCCGGTGAAGAAGCTTCCGTTGTCGTAAATAAGGTACTGGAAGGCAAAGGAAACTTTGGTTATAACGCAGCAAATGATACCTATGGCGACATGGTGGAAATGGGTGTTCTTGATCCTGCAAAAGTAACCCGTTCCGCACTCCAAAATGCTGCCTCTATCGCATCATTGATGTTGACTACCGACTGCATGATCGCCGATATCCCTGAAGAAAAACCTGCTGGTGCTCCAGGTATGGGTGGCGGTATGGGTGGTATGGGCATGGACGGCATGATGTAATCAGTCCCACTCATTTGCTTTTATCCTTAACCCGCAATGTTGTCATTGCGGGTTTTTTATTTGCTATTTCGTTATTTGTATTTGTTCCCATATAATTAGACTAGGAATTACAGAACTTGACTCGCTATGTCTTCACCGTCACCAGAAGAACCAGAAAAAAATACTTCACCACAAATTTCAGATTCATCGCCCAATCGTATTGTGGACAGGACGCGTGATGCCTGGTATCACAT
>CAZAIY010000096.1:0-5284 GCA_964485295.1 uncultured Oxalobacter sp.
AGGTAACAATACTATTTCTACTTTTTCCAATATGTGGTACGAAATCTTGCCACTATCTCTACTAGCGCGCCAGGCGTGCTGATATTCTTATACCCTTATTTTTAATTGTGAGTACCCCTTACCATGAGTAAGGTGAGGTAATAATGAAATGAATCAAGTAGAGTTATATATTTCTTAAAGGAGCATGATATGGTTTCCAACTCGGCAGAAAAAATTTACATTTTCGATACGACATTGCGTGACGGGGAACAGGTTCCCGGAAGTCAGCTTAATACCCTGGAAAAAATTGAGGTGGCACGTGCTCTGGAAGAACTGGGTGTCGATATTATTGAGGCCGGATTTCCCATGTCGAGTCCGGGAGACTACAAGTCGGTTGTTGAAATTTCAAAGGTTGTCAAAAAACCGGTAATTGCAGCATTAACCCGCGCAATTGAACGGGATATCGATATTGCACTGGAAGCCCTTCAATATGCCGAAAGAGGACGTATTCATACCGGTATTGGCGTATCTCCCTATCATATTGTTTCAAAATTCAATTCCACGCCGGATGAAATTGTCGAACGTGCGGTAAAGGCCGTTAAATATGCCCGTCGTTTTATTGGAGATGTCGAGTTTTTTGCTGAAGATGCCGGGCGGAGTGAAAATGAATTTTTGGCGCGGATTGTCGAAGCGGTCATCGAGGCCGGTGCGACAGTGATCAATATCCCTGACACAACAGGGTACTGTACGCCATATGAATACGGTGAGAAGATCAAGTACCTTAAAAATAATGTCAAAAATATCGATAAAGCCATTCTCTCGGCACATTGCCATAATGATTTGGGAATGGCCACAGCCAATGCCCTTTCCGGAATCATGAATGGTATTCGTCAGGTGGAGTGCACGATTAACGGTATTGGAGAACGTGCAGGGAATACGGCAATGGAAGAAATTGTCATGATTTTGAAATGCCGTAAAGATCTTCCTTACTATACTGATATTGAAACAACACGCATTATGAAAACCTCCCGTCTGGTTTCCAATCTGATGCGTATGCCGGTACAGCCTAACAAAGCCATTGTCGGACGCAATGCTTTTGCCCATTCATCGGGTATTCACCAGGATGGTATGCTGAAAAACCGTGAAAATTATGAAATCATTGATCCGGTCGATATTGGTGTGAGTGACTCTTCTATTGTATTGACGGCAAGAAGCGGTCGTGCTGCATTGGATCATCATCTTCGCCGGTTGGGGTATGCGCTGTCTTCAGAAGCATTGGATGTTGCCTATAGCAAATTCCTGACCATTGCGGATGAGAAAAAATCGGTATCAGATGATGATTTGCGTATCCTGGCAGGAATAGATTCACTTGAAGATATGAGAAGATTGAGACTGGATTATCTTCAGGTTGTAAGCGGTAAAAGCGCCATTCCAATGGCAACCGTTCGCCTGATTGTGGATGGCGAGCCCTGTATGGCAACCGCCTCAGGGAATGGCCCGATTGATGCGGCCATTAATGCGGTCAAACAACTGGTCAAACAGAAAGTAACGCTTGAGGAATTTTTGATTCAGGCGATTACACGCGGAACAGATGATGTCGGCAAAGTTCATATTCAGGTGGAATACAAGGGTAAAGTCTACTATGGTTTCTCTGCCGATACCGATATCATTACGGCATCCGTTAATTCGTATCTGGATGCGGTATCCAAAGTCATTGACTAATTGGTTTGGTTAACATTCTGTCTGGAACAGGGTCGGTTAAAAAGTCCCTGTTCCAGAAAAAATGCGTTGACCGTTTTTTTCCCGGGAAAGATTGTCTAGAATCCGAAGCCGATACCGAAGCCGCCTCCTCGACCTCCCCAGCGTCCCCCGCCAATACCGATACCGAAGCCGCCTCTATTCATGAAACCTCTTTCATCGTTATAAAGCGGATCCCGTCCGATTTCCATTTTTTGTACGACGCCATTCTCATCAAACATGATGTGCATCATGGAATCCCATACCCCGTCCTGCTGGTAACGGTATGACCAGACTTTATAATTGTTCAGATGGATATCGGAGGTCTCGGTTGGTCTTCCTACGGTTTTTAAGACATCCTTTGCCGTGGATTTTCCAATGGTCAGCGTACTGAATTTCTGATCGGTACGGACCTGTTCCCAGGAAATCAGGTTTTTATCTTTTCCTATTCTTGCCATATAGGTCTGCTGACTCCAGTAACCGCCCGGATATTCCCATAAAACGGTGTCTCCATCCGGGTATTTTGCAGCCGGTGTCCCATAACGATCCAAAACAGCCTCTTCGGGAGTACCGGGTTCCAAAGGAGGGGCAAACGTTGAACAGGATGCCAGACAGAAAGCAAAAAGTAATGTCAAAAGATAGGATAAATATTTCATTTTTCCTCCTTGGGATTTATCTTTTTATAAAATTTATCAAATTTTGAAAAAAGATGTTTGTACAGAAACATATTTTTACTTTATACTTCGCCTTTGGCTAGTTTTTTAGTCAGAATTTATTGTTTGTTTATTCACGACATCCGGGGTAAATTACTCCTAATGTCGCATGTGAAAGGTTAGTATTATGGCTTTAGCAAAAGAAAGTAAGGCTGCAATCGTAGCGGAAAATGCACGCAGCAAAAACGATACGGGATCTCCAGAAGTACAGATAGCACTTTTGACTGCACGCATTAATGATTTGCAAGATCATTTCAAAGTGCATAAAAAAGATCATCATTCCCGCCGGGGTCTTCTCATGATGGTGAATCGTCGCAGGGATTTGCTGAACTATCTGCGTAAAAAAGACATTAATCGTTATCGTGAATTAATTGGTAAGCTTGGATTACGTAAATAATTACGGATAACGACATTGTTCGGTTATTTCTTATTGTTTCATGCCTGCGTCAGATCCCTGTCGCGGGCATTTTATTATTAAGCTGTAAAATGATTGAAAAATCGCTGTAAAGCAAGTTGCAGAAAAAACAGGTCAATGTTGACCGGTTTTATTAATGAGGTGAACGGCAGCGCCTGAAATACTGTCGGTAAATTTGAAAGGAATAAAATGTTTAATAAAGTGAGCAAAACCTTCCAGTATGGTCAGCATAAGGTAACACTTGAAACAGGTGAAATTGCGCGTCAGTCTACCGGTGCTGTTCTTGTATCGATGGATGATACCGTTGTTCTTGCAACGGTTGTCGCTCAGGACGATGCTCGTGCAGGACAGGATTTTTTCCCTTTAACGGTTGATTATATTGAAAAAAGTTATGCGGCAGGTCGTATTCCGGGTGGTTTTTTCAAACGTGAAGGCAGACCATCGGAAAAAGAAACATTAACCTCCCGATTAATTGATCGTCCTATTCGTCCTCTTTTCCCGGAAGGATATGTCAATGAAGTTCAGGTGATTGTTCATGTATTGTCAGTCAATCCCGAAATTGATCCGGATATTCCTGCCATGATTGCGGCTTCTGCCGCACTTTGTGTTTCCGGAATCCCTTTTAATGGACCGTTGGGAGCTGCCCGTGTGGGTTATATTGATGGTCAATATGTGTTAAATCCTACCATATCCCAATTGGCCGTATCCCAAATGGATCTGGTTGTTGCCGGTACCGAGCAGGCGGTATTGATGGTTGAATCGGATGCACAGGAGCTCTCAGAGGAGGTGATGCTGGGAGGTGTCGTTTACGGTCACGAACAGATGAAAGCCGTTATTGATGCCATTGATGAGCTGGTACGTGATGGTGGCAAACCGGAAGTGGAATGGGTACCTCCGGTAAGTCAGGAAAGTTTGGTTGCCGATGTGACCCGAATTGCAGAGCCTTTGGTACGTGAAGCGTATGGCATCCGTCAAAAACAGGCCCGTAGCAGTAAATTGCGGCAGGTTACGGAATGGGTGAATGAAACTTTGGCAGCAGAAGCCGAAACAAAAGGGGAAACGGCACCTGATTCTGTTGAAGTCGGCAATATCCTTTTTGATCTGGAATCCCGAATTGTTCGTTCCCAGATTCTGGATGGTGAACCGAGAATTGATGGTCGTGATACCCGTACAGTCCGTCCCATTTCCATTCGAACAGGTGTTTTGCCCAGAACACATGGCTCAGCACTCTTTACACGGGGTGAAACGCAGGCTCTGGTTGTTGCTACATTGGGAACGGCAAGAGATACGCAAAAAATCGATGCATTGACCGGTGAATATAGTGATGCCTTTATGATGCATTACAATATGCCTCCATTTGCAACCGGAGAGACAGGACGTGTCGGTACTCCTAAACGACGCGAAATTGGTCATGGTCGTTTGGCAAAACGGGGGTTGGCCGCTGTATTGCCTTCCCAGGAAGAATTCAGCTACTCCATTCGGCTGGTATCCGAGATTACCGAGTCAAACGGCTCTTCTTCCATGGCGTCTGTCTGTGGAGGCAGTCTGGCTTTAATGGATGCCGGTGTGCCAATTAAAAAGCATGTGGCGGGTATTGCCATGGGATTGATCAAGGAAGGTGGCAAGTTCGCAGTTTTAACGGATATCCTGGGTGATGAGGATCATTTGGGTGATATGGATTTCAAAGTGGCGGGTACAGCAGACGGTATTACCGCTTTGCAAATGGATATCAAAATTCAGGGTATTACAAAAGAAATTATGCAGGTGGCTTTGGCTCAGGCAAAAGAAGGCAGAATGCATATTCTTGAGAAAATGCAAAATGCGATGCCAACGTTTAAAACCGAATTATCCGATTTTGCTCCGCGTTTGATGACATTGAAAATCAATCCTGAAAAAATTCGGGATGTCATCGGTAAAGGGGGTGCTGTTATTCGTGCATTAACAGAGGAAACCGGTACTCAAATCGATATTACGGATGATGGAATTGTGACCATTGCATCCGTTAATGCTGCTGCAGGGAAGGAAGCCAAACGTCGTATTGAGGAACTGACAGCCTCTGTTGAGATTGGCAAAATCTATGATGGTACGGTTTTAAAATTGCTCGATTTTGGTGCGATTGTCCAAATTTTACCGGGTCGGGATGGTCTTTTGCATATCAGCCAGATTGCAACAGAACGGGTAAATGCCGTTACGGATTATTTGCAGGAAGGCCAGCAGGTTCGTGTGAAAGTTCTCGAAACCGATGATCGTGGGCGCATCAAGCTATCCATGAAAGCGGCAGCTGAAGATGCTCCGGTTGAAGCTGAATAATCCGTTTCAGTTCAAATAGACTTAAAAATAAAATAAGTTTCTGTATTTCATACAGAAACTTATTTTTTGCAGATTTAAAAGATCCCATATCAGGGTAAGTGAAAATTTGAATCAATGACAATTTGTCATT
>CAZAIY010000097.1:0-4020 GCA_964485295.1 uncultured Oxalobacter sp.
GGCATCACTGCGATACAAGTTCTCATTGATTGCCGTGATAAAAGAGGAAATGGCCCACTCAACGGAACGGTTTTTAATATTGTCCAAAGGAAGGGCTAAAAGGGCATTTTTTGCGCCTAAAGAAGAAAATGCCTGAGCAACCGTTTTTGCTACCACAGCGAAGTCTTTTTCGGCGATAATCTTATCCTTGCCTAAACCGACAAGAAATATGCGGGGAGCTTTAATGCCTTTGATGCTGTGCAAAAGTAATGAACTACCTGTTTTACCGGATAGATCATTTGATTTGAGCGCTGTTGTAATGGCATTTTCCGCATCCAGTTCCTGGGCCTGTTCGGAAAGGGTTTTGTTTTCATATACACCGACAACGATGCAGTCGGTTTGCAACGATGCAAGTGAATTTTTTTTGTTGATGGTTTTTATGCTAAAGTCCATGTGTTTTTCTCCTGTCTTTTGCCATTATAACGTCTCATGATATTTCAGCGTGCACTCAGACGAGAATTGATGAGTATTGCCGGTGCAGTATTCATGACACTCTTTACAATCACTGTTACGATGATGCTTATCCGGATTTTGGGACAGGCAGCAAAAGGTAGTGTTGCTTCTGAAGATGTCATTGCCTTGATTGGATTTTCAGCGCTTTCTTATTCTCCTATTATCCTTGTGTTAACCGGGTTTGTATCAGTCCTGCTGGTGATTACCCGAAGTTACCAGGATTCCGAAATGGTTGTCTGGTTTGCTTCCGGCCTAAGTTTAACAAGATGGCTTCGTCCTATTCTGGAATTTGCTACACCCCTGGTTTTACTCGTCATCATTTTCAGTTTTTATATTACGCCCTGGTCATATTATCAGAATGCGGTTTATCGGGCACGATTTAATCAGCGGGAGGATCTGGCACGGGTTTCTCCAGGAAAGTTCCAGAAATCAGCCAATCAGGATCGTGTTTTTTATGTCGAAAAAATGGCGGAAGACATGAGTTATGTCGAAAATATTTTTATTCACAATAATAAAGAGGGGAATGAAAGTATTGTTGTTTCAAAAGAAGGGACGGTCCGGATCAATGAAAAAGGGGAACGCTATCTGGTTTTGGACGACGGGTTGCGTTATGAAAAGTTATTGAACCCGCCTGCGTTCCGTCTACTGGAATTTGAACGATATACTTCCCTGATTGACGATTCTCGGGAAACGGATTTTGTAACGGATTCCATCCGTGCCCTGCCCACAACGGACATCCTCAAAAGATTTGCGGTGATGCCTAGAGCAAGAGCGGAATTATTATGGCGAATGGCTCAGCCCATCATGGCGTTTCTTTTGATGTTTCTTGCGGTACCTTTGGGGTTTGTGAACCCCCGTGCCGGCCGTTCATTTAATCTGATTGTCGCATTATTGCTCTATGTGGCATACAACAATTTAACAAGTGTTTTTCAATCATCCGTGTTAAGGGGAAGAATGAGTTTCTGGATGGCCTGGTGGCCGCTTCATCTTCTTGTCGCCCTGATCATTTTTGGGCTTTATGCCTGGCGTTTGGGGGCAAATAGTCCACGTCATCCTCTTATTATCTGGAATAACTGGAGGAAGAAACTACGTGAAAAGGAGCGTAAATGAAGATACTTCAACGCTACTTTACCAGCCAGATCGTGCAGTCCGTTCTTTTTGTTTTGCTGGCATGTTTAGAACTTTTTGTCTTTTTCGATCTGATTGCGGAAATTCATTCCGTGGGAAGAGGGGCCTATCGATTAAAGCATGCCTTTTTCTATATATTGCTGAATTTGCCAGGCTACATTTATGAGTTGATTCCGGTTTCCGTTCTGATTGGAACGATTTATGTTTTGGCCCGTTTTGCCGCCAATTCGGAGTTTACCATCATGCGGGCGTCTTCCATGTCGACTTTTCAGGCAGGATTAATTCTGATTAAGATTGGAATTGTTTTTACGTTGGCAACGTTTGCCATTGGTGAATTCGTTACCCCCTATTTTTCCGTCAAGGCAACGGAATTCAGAGATGGCAAATTATTGCGGGATAGTAAAACAGGCGTCTGGAGTAAAGATACGTTGTACAAAAACGGGCTGGAAGGAGAAGTCATCGGTACGCGTTTTATTAGTATTGGTGGATTAAGAACGGACAGAACCATTCATAATATTCATTTATATGAATTCAATTTGGACCAGCAATTGCAGCGAATCATTTCTGCCAGGGAAGGGCGTTATCTGGACAATCATCAGTGGGAATTAACGGATGTCACGGAAGAAACCATCACCGCGCCGGGAAAAGTCGGGCAGACGCGTTTTCCGGAATCGGCACCGGGACTGACATCCAGAAAAATCCATTCCATGAAGTTTGAATCGGAACTCACTCCGAGTATTCTTTCGGTTCTGTCTGTAGACGCAACAAAAATGTCCGCTTATGGACTGGCTGTTTATAATCGGCATATGGAAGCCAACAAGCAGGATACGACAGCTTATAAAATTGCATTTTGGAAAAAAATTATTTATCCCTTTTCCGTTTTTGTCATGATGGCACTGGCTTTGCCTTTTGCCTATTTACATTTTCGATCGGGTGGCGTGAGTATCAAGATTTTTACAGGGATTATGATCGGTGTGTTATTCATGCTGCTAAACAGCCTTTTTTCGCATATCGGACTTTTAAATACCTGGCCACCTTTTTTAACTGCCATTTTGCCGAGCATACTTTTTTTTCTTTTTGCCTGCGGGGCATTATGGTGGGTGGAGCGGCATTAAATTGACAGATTGCCAGGTTGTTATTGAATTCAAATATAATAAGCGTCTTTTTGGGAAAATGACATCAAACCGGTTCGATTTGATCTATTGCATACAACGGAGAGATTGATGAACTTACACCAGTTACGTTTTGTTCATGAAGCAGTTCGACAAAATTTTAATCTGACTGACACGGCAAAGGCGCTTTTTACATCCCAGCCAGGGGTATCGAAAGCGATTATCGAGTTTGAGGATGAACTGGGTGTCGAGATTTTTAAACGCCATGGAAAGCGAATCAGAGGGCTGACCGAACCCGGAAAAGCGATTTTGAAATCGATTGATGTCATCATTCATGAAATGGACAGTATCAAACAGGCTGCCAAGGAATTTACGACGCAGGATGCGGGTAATCTGGTTATTGCAACGGCTTATTCCGAAGCCCATTATTTTTTACCGAAAACCACATCACAGTTCATTTCAAAGTTTCCCAAGGTTCAATTGTCTACACGGCAGGGAACCGTTCAGCAGCTGGTCGATTATATCCAAAATGGCGTGGCCGATATTGCTTTGATTATGGAATATGAGGAAGAAATTGATGGCATTGTCGAGATTCCATTTAATCAATGGGAATATTATCTGATTGTGCCGCATGGACATCCTCTGTCGCAAACCCAGATAATCACATTGGATGAAATTGTTCGTTATCCTCTTGTGACCTATGAGCAAATGTTCCCGGGGCGCAGAAGAGTGGATCGTGTTTTAAAACAGCGTGGATTAAAACCCGAAATCAGGGGAACGGCAAGATCTGCCGATGCGATCAAGACCTATGTTGAATTGGGCGTGGGCGTGGGACTGATTGTTAATCTGGCCTATGACAAGGAAAGGGACAAAAATTTGCATGCCATTCCTGTCGGACATATTTTTGGCGTAGGCAACTCCCATCTTTTGATTAGAAAAAATACCTATTTGCGTAGTTATGTCTATGCCTTTATTGAATTGCTCTCACCTGCGTTAAACCGTAAGGCGGTTGAGACCATTCTCTCGGAAAAGGAAACCGTACATAAAGTGTAATTTTTAACCGAATGGGGATAACCGTCTGTCATCACGATGACATGCGTTAGGAAAACATTTTAGCGTTGCATGGTATCCCATATTTTCTGAAGCCGTTTTACAGAAACAGGCATGGGTGTTCGTAATTCCTGGGCAAAAAGGGAAACCCGCAATTCTTCCAATAACCACCTGAAGTCCTGCATTTTAGGATCTACGGCTGTTGCGGATTTTTTTTGTTCCTGTATGGCCTGCTTCC
>CAZAIY010000097.1:4030-5279 GCA_964485295.1 uncultured Oxalobacter sp.
ACGGGGTCGCGACACTTTGCCATGTCAGCATCAGTTTTTCATCCCGTTTGGGATCTGCCAGTAATCGATCGATGCGAAGCTGACAGGCCTTGAGATATCGGGAAAAGTGGGCAAGACGGGGCAAATCATTTTCCGTTAAAAAGTTTTTATGGACAAGAGATTCAAGTTGTTCCCGGATATCCGTTACGGTTTTTTGATGGGCTCGGATATTTTGCAGCTTTCTGATGACTTGAGTATGTTCTGTCAGAATCTGTGAAACAAGGCGGGAGACTTCATTGACCAAAAGACCGATTCTTGCCTTTCCTTCTTTGAGTCGTGCCGCAAAATCCGTTTCATTTATAGGCAAGGGTTCCTGCATAAATGCGGCATCCAATGCGGCCTGGATAATTTGTTCCTGTAAATCCTCTTTTGTCCCGAAAGACAGATATTGCATTCCCATGCTTTGCAGGTTGGTCATGTTTTTGGACAGGAATTTTAACTGTTCCTTAATTTGCAGGGAAAAAAGGCGACGTAAACCCTGCCGATGGGTTTTGCTGCCTGTAACGGGATCGTCAAATATTTCAATCTCACAATGCGTTTTTTTATCCACCAGAGCGGGATATCCCATTAGGGACAGTTTTTTTCGGGAGATTTCCACTGTTTTTGGAAGTTCTCCAAAATTCCATGTCAGGATGGGATCAGCATGGTTTTTGGTATTCGAATCGGGAGTTTCCTGTGCCTTATGCAGTTCTTTTTTTAGAGCTTCTTTTGTTGTATGAAAGGTATTGTCAGCATGGTGTTCTGCCAGTTGCTGAAACTCTTTTCTGGCCTGGTTTCCAAATTCGGTCTGCAGGGCAGAAAGATTTCTGGCCATTTCCAGCATGCGGCCATGTTCATCGATTACCCGGAAATTCATGAATAAATGCTGTGGCAGCACTTCCTGTCGAAAATCCTCTGTTTTTGGTGTCATGCCCGTTTGTTCCCTGATGTCGGCAATCAAAGCGTCCAGCAGGGGACCTTTTCCAAAACTTTCCGTTTGATGTATCCGGTCACAAAATGCCGATGCGTATTCCGGCAAAGGAACGCAATGGCGTCGTATGCGTTGGGGAAGGGATTTCAGTAATAAATGTGTTTTTTCCTTTAACATGCCGGGAACGAGCCATTCAAAATGTTCCGGCAGTAATTGATTCAAGGCATATAATGGTATGTTAATCGTTACGCCATCACGGATGCTGCCGGGTTCAAAATGATAGGTTAAGGCCAATTCCAT
>CAZAIY010000098.1:0-5256 GCA_964485295.1 uncultured Oxalobacter sp.
ACATTTACTTACAACCATTACCTTGGCATAATGGATTCCCTTTATCAAGGTGGGTAAATAATATCTTTTTAAATGAAAATTTTAAAAGAAATTAGATAATTAAGTATAAAATCTTTTTATACGATTTATATTTTTTTGATTGGGTGTCTCAATGAAATTAAGAAGTCTCGACGATTTTCTGGATGGGGTAAAAAAACGTGATCCTAATCAGCCTGAATTCCATCAAGCTGTCACAGAAGTAATGGAAAGCCTTTGGCCATTCATCGAAAAAAATCCACGTTATGCCCAAATGGGTTTGTTAGACCGACTGGTTGAACCGGAGCGCATTATTCAATTCCGTGTAGCATGGGTAGATGACAAGGGCAAGGTTCAAGTCAATCGCGGTTACCGTATTCAACATAACTCTGCCATTGGCCCATTTAAAGGCGGCATTCGCTTCCATCCTTCCGTCAACCTTTCCATTCTTAAATTTTTGGCATTTGAACAAACTTTTAAAAATGCATTGACCACTTTGCCAATGGGTGGTGGCAAAGGCGGTTCGGATTTTGATCCAAAAGACAGAAGCGATAATGAAATTATGCGTTTTTGCCAGGCATTTATAACCGAATTGTATCGTCATGTCGGATCGGATACTGACGTTCCGGCTGGTGATATCGGTGTTGGTGCAAGAGAAGTCGGTTTTATGACCGGTATGAACAAAAAACTTTCCAATCGATCTGACTGCGTCTTTACCGGGAAAGGTTTGAGTTTCGGCGGTTCATTAATCCGTCCTGAGGCAACCGGTTATGGCACAACCTATTTTGTTCAGGAAATGTTAAAACGTGCCGGTAAAGATATAAGCGGAATGAGAGTATCCATATCCGGTTCCGGTAATGTCGCACAGTATGCCATTGAAAAATGTATGCAATCCGGTGCCAAGGTTATTGCCTGTTCCGATTCGGGCGGAACCGTTGTCGATGAAGAAGGATTTACACCTGAAAAACTGGCAATTCTGATGGAAATCAAGAATGTCCAATATGGTCGTTGCAGCGAATATGCCCAAAAAGTTGGTGCAAAATTTGTGCCTAATTCAAGACCATGGAATATTCCGGTCGATATTGCCATGCCTTGTGCAACAGAAAATGAACTGGATGAATCAGATGCAAAAACACTGGTAAAAAATGGTCTGATTTGTGTTGGTGAAGGTGCCAACATGCCATCCACGGCAGAAGCAGTAAAAGTATTTGAAGATGCCCGTATTTTGTATGCCCCTGGTAAAGCAAGTAATGCTGGTGGTGTCGCCACTTCCGGTCTGGAAATGTCTCAAAATGCACTAAGACTGTCCTGGACACGTGAAGAAGTTGACAAAAATCTGAACCAAATCATGAAAAATATCCACAACGCATGCGTTCAGTATGGCGCGCGTTCTGATGGCACAATCAGTTATGTTAATGGAGCAAACATTGCCGGTTTTGTTAAGGTTGCAGATGCCATGCTTGCGCAAGGTGTTATTTAACAAAGTCTGTCACAAAAAGAAGGCCTGGGAAACTAGGCCTTTTTTTTGTTTGTGTTCGCATTTTTATTGAGTTGATCAAGCCAGGCAAGCTTTTCCCCTATTTTGACTTCCAATCCTCTTGGTACGGGACAATACCATTGAAAATGCTCCATGCCATCCGGAAAATAGGATTCCCCGGCAGCAAAAGCATCCGGTTCATCATGTGCATAACGATAATGCTTCCCAAAACCAAGTTCTTTCATCAGTTTTGTCGGTGCATTTCTTAAATGTTCGGGTACAGCCCGTGTTTTATCTTTACTGACAAAAGAACGGGCGGCATTGTACGCAACATAAACCGCATTGGATTTGGCGGCGCATGCCAAATAAATAACAGCTTCTGCCAAAGCCAGTTCCCCTTCAGGAGAACCCAGTCTTTCATATGTCTGTGCGGCATCCAATGCTAAACGAAGCGCACGGGGATCAGCAAGTCCAATATCCTCTGTTGCCATTCGAATAATCCGCCTGCAAATATAGCGAGGATCAGCACCCCCATCCAACATTCGGACCAGCCAATATAAAGACGCATTGGGATCCGATCCCCTGACGGATTTATGAAGCGCTGAAATCTGATCATAAAAACCGTCTCCTGAATGATCAAAACGTCTGACAGCATCTCCCAATACTTCATCCAAAAGCGTTTCATTAATTTCGGATTGACCCTTGGTTTGTGCCGCATTAGCTGAAATTTCCAATGTATTCAACAAACGTCTGGCATCACCATCCGCATTTTTAACCAGTATTTTTGCGGCATTCTCAGTAATGGAATATGGAACCAATTCGCGTTCTAATGCCCGATTCAGTAAAAGAAACAGATCTTCTTCTTCAAGTGGGTACAAAACATACACTGTTGAACGCGAAAGCAGGGCATTATTGACCTCAAAAGAAGGATTTTCCGTCGTTGCCCCAATAAAAATAATCAGACCATTTTCGACATATGGCAAAAATGCATCCTGCTGGCTTTTATTAAAACGATGAACTTCATCAACAAACAGAATGGTTCTTTTATTGAACTGATCACGAACAGCTTTCGCTCTTTCTATTGCCTCTCTTATATCTTTGACGCCTGACAGTACCGCAGACAGCGCAATAAATTCCGCATTAAATCCTGCTGCCACCAGTCGGGAAAATGTTGTTTTTCCAACTCCTGGCGGTCCCCAAAGAATCATTGAATGCATTTCACCCGACTCAAATGCAACACGAAAGGGTTTTCCCGGACCCAACAAATGCTGCTGTCCAACTATTTCTTCAATGGAAGTCGGACGAAGACGTTCTGCTAAAGGCGTTTTGATCATGAGAAAATTCGTTCAATAATTAATACACCACTGTATTTAAGAAAGCGTTAATATCATAAAAATACTATATTGTTTTTTCTTTTGGAACCTGTCTCATGAGCTCTTCTGATACAAAAGTTATTGCTTTAAATCCTGATCTGGCTGAAAAACAGCTTGAAAGTCAAACCGTCCATCTTGGTCTTTTTTTCAATGTCTATCGGGATAAAGTTCTTTTACCTGACAAAAAAACCTCGTTAAGGGAATATATCCGTCATCCGGGTGCCGTCGTCATTTTACCGGTACTGGATGATGGAAAATTACTTCTGGAACAACAGTTCAGATATCCGTTAAATCAAATTTTCCTGGAATTTCCTGCAGGAAAAATTGATCAGGGGGAACACCCCCTGGAAACCGCCAAACGGGAACTGATGGAAGAAACCGGCTATACGGCATCAGACTGGCAATTTGTCTGCACTGTACACAATGCTGTCGGCTATTCTGATGAAGCTCTTTATATTTATCTCGCACAAGGCCTAAAACCGGGAGAGACAGAACCGGATGCGGAAGAATTTATTGAAACATTTTCTGTTACCCTGCCTGAACTATTAACCTGGATCAAAAATGGACAGATCACGGATGCAAAAACGATCATCGGCGCTTTCTGGCTGGAAAAAATCAGCAGGAAAGAATGGAAATTATCAAATTCCATATAAAAATGTAAAAAAATGTAAGCAAAACCATTTATTCTTTATGCTAGAATGAGCAGTTGCAAATGTAGGGGCAAAAAAAACGCTTCGGCTTGCATATATTTCGTAGTGCAATAAAAATGTTAGAAGGAAACCTCATTTACTCAATAGGAATACGTAATGGCGACTGGTACAGTTAAATGGTTCAATGATGCAAAAGGTTTTGGTTTTATTACACCAGACGAAGGTGGAGAAGATGTGTTCGCACATTTTTCAGCCATAAAAGCAGAAGGGTTTAAATCTCTCAAGGAAAATCAGAGAGTGACTTTTGAAATCAATACAGGCCCCAAAGGCAAGCAGGCTTTAAATATAGAAGTTGCCTGATAAAACGCATTGTTGTAAAAACCCCCGTTTGGTACGGGGGTTTTTGCTATTGTATTAAAACAATCCCTGTCATGATTTCGCAGAAATGAGTTGACGAACCACATCAGGTAAAGGAGAGGATTTTCCTGTAGCCGGGTCGACCCAGACTACCTTTGCTCCACCACGGGCACAAACCGTATCCGGATTATCCGTTCGACGAATTTCCTGCACAATGTCAAAACTTGAACGACCGGGATTGCCCGCATAGGTACGAACTTCAACTTCACCAGGATAGGCCAGTGCTTCCATGAAAGAGCAATACGCATGAACAACAACCGTTTCCATGCCCGCTTTCTTTTCGCGTCCAATAAAGGAATACCACTCAATACGGGCCTGCTCAAGAAAACGGAAATAAACCGCATTATTGACATGCCCCATCGCATCCATATCCCCCCATCGAATGGGAATGACTGATGTGTAAACATGCGTCAAATTATCAAGAACATCTTTTTTCATTATGTTTAAAATAACCAAATCAATTTAGGATAAAAAAGAATCCATATGATTACATGTTTGCAAACTGTTTTGTAATTTTTAATGAAAAATAGATAAAAATAACCACTTTTAATTAGAAATAATGACAAAAAACACAACAACAGAGTCATCGGAACAACATTCTTCAATGGAATACGATGTTGTCATAGTCGGAGCAGGCCCTGCCGGACTCTCGGCAGCCATACGACTAAAACAATTATCGATAAAAAAAGGACTGGATGTATCTGTTTGCGTACTGGAAAAAGGATCTGAACCTGGCGCGCATATTCTTTCCGGAGCCGTTCTGGATCCCAAAGCACTCAACGAATTATTGCCTGACTGGAAAAAGAAAAACTTCCCTGATTTTGCGCCTGTTCTAAAAGACAGTTTCCTTTTTCTTTCCGGGGAAAAATCCTACCCATTGCCTGAAAGTTTGTTGCCTTCCACACTAAAAAATACAGGAAATTATTTGCTTTCCCTGTCCCGGTTTGTCCGTTGGCTTTCAGAGCAGGCAGAAATGCTCGGAGTCGATATTTTCCCGGGGTTTGCCGCCTCAGAAATTCTTTATTCGGAAAACGGATCCGTCAAAGGCGTTGCTGTAGGCCCTTTTGGAATAGGACGTAATGGGGAAAAAACATCTTCATATCAGCCTAAAGTTAATGTTTTGGCTCCCTATACTTTTTTTTCCGAAGGCGCCAGAGGCCATCTGGGAAAAGAACTGTCCCAACACTTTTCCTTAAACAGGGACAGGGATCCGCAAAGTTATGCCATTGGCATCAAGGAAATATGGAAAGTGCCTGCTGAAATACACCGGTTAGGATTGACCATTCATGCAACAGGCTGGCCTTTGGACAATAAAACCTATAAC
>CAZAIY010000099.1:0-5199 GCA_964485295.1 uncultured Oxalobacter sp.
AACCAGTCGCTTTTTAAGAGAAAATGGTCAATGGTATTATCTGGATGGCACGTTTAAAGAGTAATTTCTTATGACAATGATGACACCTCAAAAAACACTTTCATCCCAATTTGTTTCACGCAGTTTGAAAAATGTATGGCATCCTGCCACACAAATGAAACATCATGAACAATTTCCGCTTGTTGCCTTAGCAAGAGGCAAAGGTGCCTGGTTGTTTGATCAAGACAACTGTCGTTATCTGGATGCCATCAGTTCATGGTGGACGAACCTTTTTGGCCATGCCAATCCATACATCAATGAAGCCATAAAAAATCAGCTAGAAATCTTAGAGCACGCCATGCTTGCAGGATTTACCCATGAACCGGTCATTCAATTATCTGAACGACTTTCCGCTTTGACGGGAGGTGCATTAGGGCATTGTTTTTATGCTTCAGACGGAGCCTCCGCTGTTGAAATAGCACTTAAAATGAGTTTTCATGCATGGCGCAATCAGGGTTTATCCGACAAACAGGAGTTTATCTGTCTGGAAGGCAGTTATCATGGAGAGACCCTGGGTGCATTATCGGTAACCGATGTTGCTCTTTACAGGGATTCGTATGCGCCGCTTTTAAACAAAGTACATATTGTCCCTTCTCCTGATCCACGAAAAAAAAGCGACAGCGAAACGGAAGAAGAAAAAACGATTCAGGCGCTTGACGCTTTGGAAAAACTTCTGGAAGAACGCGCCAGCCATATTGCCGCCTTGATTGTTGAACCTTTGATTCAGTGTGCAACAGGGTTTGCCATGTATGCCCCTTATTATCTGACAAAAGTAAGAGAATTATGTAATCGATACCAGATACATTTGATTGCGGATGAAATTGCTGTTGGCTGTGGCCGAACCGGAACTTTTTTTGCCTGTGAACAGGCTAGTATCTGGCCGGATTTTCTAACGCTTTCAAAAGGGATTAGTGGCGGTTACCTGCCTCTTTCGCTGGTTATGACCACAAACGCCATTTATCAGGTTTTTTATAACAAGGAATATGCAAAAGGCTTTTTGCATTCACATTCATTCACAGGCAATCCGTTAGCCTGTTGTTCTGCCCTTGCCACACTCGATCTTTTCGAAAAAGAGAATGTACTTAAGGAAAACCAGAAACGTGCGGAAATACTAACAAAAGAACTCCATCCTATTATTTCACACGAAAAAATTTGTCATTTCCGCCATCGGGGCATGATTTGGGCATTTGATGTTTCTTTATCCGAGAAAAATGATCCCGGCAATTTTCCAAGAAGATTTTTCTCAACGGCAATTCAACATGAAATATTATTGCGCCCGATAGGCAATACTGTTTATTTAATGCCGCCTTATGTTTTAAATGAAGAAGAAATCATTTTCCTGGCGCGTCAAACATTGCTAACACTTGAACAAGTTTTATCCCTATGAAATCTTTTTCTTGTTTTGTTACAGGTACCGATACAGGTATTGGAAAAACGTTGGTCACCTGTACGATTATCAAATATCTGTCAAAACAGGGTATCGTTGCCGGAATGAAACCTGTTGCTGCCGGAGCAATGCATCAAAATCACAAATGGAGCAATGATGATATGGATGCCATTATGAATGCCTCCAATATTGCCTTGTCTGCCGATCTTGTTACACCGTATTTATTAAAAACGGCGGCATCTCCCAACATTGCAGCAAACCTGGAAAACAAAGTTATCGACCTATCACAAATACGTAAAAGCTACGAGGAACTTCAAAAATCAGCCAATTCCGTCATTGTTGAAGGTGTTGGCGGTTTTTTGGTTCCCCTTTCCGATCATGACACCGTAGCTGATCTTGCTGTACAATTCGCGCTACCAATCGTACTTGTCGTTGGCTTACGATTAGGCTGTATTAACCATACTCTTTTAACTGTAGAGGCTATTTTATCCAGAAAACTGCATCTTGCAGGATGGGTTGCAAACCATATCGATTCTGAAATGACGCATCAAACCGAAAATATTGCATTACTTGAGAAGCTGATTCCAGCACCGCGTCTGGCAACCATTCCTCATATCAAAAATATCTCTGCCAGTGAAGCTTCAAAATATTTTGACTTCTCCAAATTACATAGCCAATAATCACTCTCATGACTCGCATATGAAGGACACATAAATATGTCACAGCCCATTACTTTTCATAAAAAGACTGCTCAAAATACTGGTCTTCCCGCAACAACCTGGCCGGTAGAAGAAGTTTTATCTCTTTTTGAACTCCCTTTTAATGAACTCGTTTTTCAGGCACATCAAGTATTGCGTTCCAACTTTCCAAAAGGTGATATTGAACTGGCGACATTAATATCATTAAAAACAGGAGGATGTTCGGAAGATTGCGGTTACTGTTCACAATCTGTACATCATGATTCAAATATCAAGGCCAGCAAGATGCTTTCTTTGGATGTGGTTGTAAAAGCGGCAAAAGAAGCAAAAGCCAACGGTGCAACCCGTTTTTGCATGGGCGCTTCCGGCCGTTCGCCCAATGATCGGGACATGGAAAAATATGAAGAAATGGTACGGGCTGTCAAAGCATTAGGATTGGAAACCTGTGCCACTTTAGGCATGCTTCAAGAAGAGCAGGCAAAACGACTAAAAGAGGCTGGATTGGATTTTTACAATCACAATCTGGACACTTCTCCAACACATTACAACAATATCATTTCCTCACATAACTACCAGGATCGTCTAGATACATTGGGCCGGGTCAGAAAAGCCGGATTAAAAGTCTGTTGTGGTGGAATTATTGGCATGGGTGAATCACGTCGCCAGCGTGCTGAACTCATCTCGCAACTTGCAAATTTAAACCCCTATCCGGAATCTGTTCCAATTAATCATCTTGTTCCAATTCAAGGGACTCCCTTGCAAGATGTAGAACGACTTGATCCACTCGAATTTGTCCGGACAATTGCGGTAACGAGAATCGTTATGCCGCAGGCGCGTGTCAGAATGTCGGCAGGTCGCAAGGAATTGGGAGAAGCCATTCAGGCATTATGTTTTATGGCTGGCGCCAATTCCATTTTTTATGGAGACAAACTATTAACGACAGATAATACAGAAGCGGAAGATGATCGGATTCTTCTTGCCAAACTGGGGCTTAAAACAAAACAGGTTAATGAAATCAAAGCACGTATGCCTGGCCTTGAACATCACGATCATTAATCATTTCTACCAAGCAGGAGGATTTGTATAAATCCTCCTGCCTTCCACACTCCTTTACAGTATCGCAGGTAATCTTTCTGTTGAACTCTGCTTTTTGATAGTGCCGGACACACTTAAAAAAACGGCTACATCAGATAATGTAGCCGTTTTGAAACTTTTCCCCGCCTGTGCCGCTATGCCGGCATCTTGAACCTGCGGTTCAAGGTGGTCACGGTAAGCGGATTTCGGGTTCATCGAACAAGCGATGCTCACGCCCATCTCGCAAATTCCGAAACCAATGCATGTGAATGGTTCAAAGAATAAATGACAATCACGGACACTGCAGGGACTTTCAGTCTACCTTATTCTCATAGAGTGTCAACCCATTTTTTATAGAAATTTTCAGATTCCTAAAAAAGATCTTCCTGGGGAGCCAACGCTTTGTCCAGCGTTTCATGCATTTCGATAATTCTTTGCTTTATTTCAGAAAGCGTAAAATCTGATAAAGGACCTTTAGGCGCTTTCACAGAAAGCAGTTCTGCCGCAATCGCAATGGATGCCATCACCGCAATCCGGTCATTTCCTCGCACCTTCCCTGCATCACGAATTGCACACATCTTGTCATCCAGATAAGCAACCGCTTCTTTAAGTTGTCGTTCTTCTTCTTTCTGACAAGCCAATTTATAGGATTGCCCCATGATGGTAACATCAACGTGAATCATGATCAGACTCCTCTTTTTGCCCATCAGCAGTCACTGGCAACATATCAATTAATATTTGAATTCGCTCTTTTGCCTGATTCAAGCGTTCTTTCATCATATTTTGTTCACTAATCAACTCTGCATTACGGATACGTAATGTATTATTTTCCCTGCGCAAAGCTATTGATAAATCAGCCAGTTGATTTACTTTTTCTGTCAGCGATTCAAAGTCAAAATTCATATACCGCTATTTGATAAAAATTCAAAAATCAGATAAAACTACACGGTACACTATTGCGTAGTCAACTTACGTTGTGTACCATCCTGTGACTTGAAATTAAAAAACGAATTTAGCGTACTGATTTTACATCCTTTTGACTGTTTTTGTTCAATGTCAATTAATTATTGGAAATTAATTTTGTATCAACCAAGTTAACATGCAAAAGACATCTACAAACGCAAACTTATCTGATGTTTTTGTCATTACTATTGATGGTCCGACGGCTTCAGGAAAAGGGACTGTTGCACAACTTGTTGCCAATCAACTTGATTTTCATTATCTGGATTCCGGAGCCTTGTACCGCCTTGTCGCACTTTCCGTCATACGTTCAAAAACACCTGTCGATGATGAAGATGCCATAGCGGCACTGGCCAGAAACTTACCATGTCGCTTTGAAAATGGCCAAATTTTTCTTGGTGATGAGGATGTAACAAACACTATCCGGGCAGAAGAAATTGGAAACACGGCATCACGTATCAGTTCTTTCCCTCTGGTAAGACAGGCTCTTTTTTCCTTACAAACCGATTTCAAGCGATTGCCGGGACTTGTTACTGATGGTCGCGATATGGGAACTGTCATTTTTCCTGATGCGCCTTTAAAAATTTTTCTTACTGCCAGCGTTGATGCCCGTGCGGAAAGACGTTATAAGCAGTTGATAGAAAAAGGGTTTCCTGCTAAAATTCACGATCTTCGTTTAGATCTCCAGAAAAGAGACCAGCGTGATATGCAAAGAAGCGTGGCTCCTTTGGCACCTGCGGCTGATGCATACATTCTTGATACCACCAATATGGGAATTAATGAGGTCGTCAACCAAATTCTTGACTGGTACAAAGCGAAAAAAATGGATTAATTGTATTTGTTTAACGTCCCCGTACAGATAATGTACGGGTTTTATTAACCTTACCCGGCTGATTTACTTATATAAGGAAGTCACCGTTTTATTTTTTTAATTTATGTCAACTGTATCAACCCAAACATCTAACCAAGAAAGTTTTGCTGCATTATTTGAAGAATCCCTTGCTCGCCACGACATGCGCTCTGGTGAAGTTATTTCAGCAG
>CAZAIY010000100.1:0-5184 GCA_964485295.1 uncultured Oxalobacter sp.
GGGTATTTTTTATGTGGTGTAGTTTATTGGAAAACAGTTTTAATTCAGTGATTCCCATCAAAAAGTCATTTGACTTGTTACAATAATCATTTTTCGTTTCTTTCATCATGATTGATATTCAACTTTTACGTAAAGACATTCATTCGGTTGCGCAACGTTTAAAAACCCGTAATTTTGAACTGGATATGGTGGCATTTAATGCCCTTGAACAGGAACGCCGACAAATTCAAACGCAAACGGAAGATATGCAGGCAAAAAGAAATTCCCTTTCAAAACAGATTGGCATTTTGAAAGGGAAAAAAGAAGATGCTTCCGCATTAATGGCGGAAGTCAGCAGTCTTGGTGATAATTTAAAAGAAAATGAAACGAAGTTGTCGGATGTTCAGATGAGGTTAAATGCTCTTGTCCAGAATATTCCCAATCTCCCCCATGAAACCGTTCCGGTTGGAGCGGATGAGTCCGCAAATCAGGAGATTCGTCGTATCGGGACACCTCGCGAATTTGATTTTGAAATTAAAGATCATGTTGATGTTGGTGAGCCGTTAGGATTGGATTTTGAATCCGCTCGAAAAATTTCAGGAAGTCGTTTTTGTTTAATGAAAGGGGGGATGGCCCGCCTTCATCGGGCATTAACGCAATTTATGCTTGATGTGCAGGTAAGCGAGCATGGTTATACGGAATGTTATACCCCTTACATTGCCAATGCGGATAGTCTTTTTGGAACGGGTCAGTTGCCCAAATTTGAAAGCGACCTTTTTGCCGCTAAAAAAGGGGGGCAGGAAGGAGAGGATGAAAATTTTTATTTGATTCCTACTGCTGAAGTTACGTTGACCAATATAGTCAGAAATGAAATTCTTGCTGCAAGCGATTTACCTATCAAATTGACGGCTCATACGCCTTGTTTTCGTTCTGAAGCAGGCAGTTATGGACGCGATACGCGGGGCATGATTCGACTGCATCAATTTGACAAGGTGGAAATGGTTCAGATAGTCCATCCTGAAAAATCATATGAAGCTCTGGAAGAAATGGTCAAGAATGCGGGACGCATTCTTGAAAAACTGGGGCTTCCCTATCGTGTTGTTTCCCTTTCTACCGGGGATATGGGATTTTCCGCAGCGAAAACGTATGATTTGGAAGTATGGCTTCCTTCTCAAAATACTTATCGGGAAATATCGTCTGTATCCAATTGCGAGGCTTTTCAGGCACGACGCATGCAGGCACGTTTCAGAAATGATAAAGGTCGTCCGGAACTGGTGCATACACTGAATGGATCCGGGTTGGCTGTTGGACGTACCCTGGTTGCCATTTTGGAAAATTTCCAGCAGGCAGATGGCAGTGTGACGATTCCTACCGCTTTGCAGCCTTATATGAATGGGCAATTGCGTTTGACGCCCAAAAAGTAACTTTACTGTTTTTTAATGCAACAGGCTTTTGTCAAAAAGACAAAACCCTGTTGCATTTTTTATGCCTTAATTTTTCTGGGGATCTGTCGTAAAAAGGTGGGAAAATGAAGGGGAGATATCATGACAAAAATTGGTTACTACAATTACTATAACGATCCCAGCCGTTATTCTCCTGAAACCGTGCAGGATCGCTATACACAAATGGTAGAAAGGTATCAATCCGATGAATTGCATTGTAACAATCAGAATCCGTATAGCGAAAAAAATCTGGCGGTAAGAGCGTTGGATGAAAAACTGGCGTCAATGGCAGAGTCCTTGCGTTCCAGATTTAAGAACAAAGAAGAAGTCAGGCAGTATTTAAGTCAAAAATATTTTGGAACTTCCGATTTTGCCTATACCAAAAAATGGCAGGAACCTGAAAAATACGCCATGTTTGAAAATGATTTAAATGCCGTTCTTTTTGGCACAGTGGGTGGTGCCAATCTGAATGATCCCCGTTTGAACTATACCCAGAAAAATTGGGAAGAAGAGGAGCTTGAAGAAAAGACGGCATCACAACAGGCAATCAGTAACCAGATGGTTAACCTGCTGGAAAAAAATGATGTTTTTCTAAATGATACGGATACATTTTTAATTTCATTTGATCCATATTCTTATGATGTTTCAATAAAAGGTGTGGAGAATAATGATTTATTACTGAAAATAACGGCGCTTTTGAATTCCGGAAACAATTCAAGGGAATTGCTCTATTACACCATTCAGCGTTCCGGAAATTTGGATAAGGATGTTTTAACCAAATTTCGTGCGTGGCATCAGGTTAAGGAATATGCCAATTTGGATTTATCAACATTGCCTTTAAAAGATGGGGAATACTATACAACAGATGGAGAAAAATTGATGGATGTAATCAATGCCGCCATTAAATCCGATACATCAATAAATTCGGAATTTAAGGGCACAGCGAGTGAATACATCAAAGGATTGATTGACACGGTTACCCAAAATGGCTGGAATAATATTGAGGATTTGAATCTTTCAATTGGCTATTCCCGAAATGCCGGGTTTTTTAATATTGGCCAATCTTACGTGGCGTAACCGTTTTGTCCTAATAACAGGCAACCAGTCCATCGCTACGGGGATCTGTCGCACCATATTTTAATCCCGTATTTTGGTCGATGAGAATTGCCCCGGCGTGTCCCATAACGTCAGTAAAGTTATCCATTTTTGTTACAGGATGTCCTCTGTGTTTGAGTTCGGCAAAAACCTCGTCTGAAATACGCCCTTCCATTTTCAGATCATTTGAGTCGGCTCCCCAGGTTCTTCCATATAACCAGCGCGGAGCGGAAATGGCTTCCTGCGGAGTCATTCCAAAATCAACTATGCGGGTCACAATGGCGGTTTGTGTCTGGGGCTGGCCTTCACCTCCCATCGTTCCATAGATAAGAAAAGGTTTGTTGTTTTTTAATAACATGGCGGCATTTAATGTATGAAAGGTTCTTTTTCGGGGTTTCAGGCAATTGATATGTGTTTCATCAAGAGAGAAAAAGCTACCCCGGTTCTGCAAAAGGATACCCGTTTTTTCAGGAACAATGCCGGAACCAAAATCATGATAAATACTTTGAATCAGTGAAACGGCATTACCTTCCCTGTCAACAACGCCAAGCCATATGGTATCGCCATGCGGATCAAGTAATTTGGATGACGTTGCTGCTTTTTTCATACGGATACGGGAAGATTGAAGTTGTCCATATTTTGGGGATAAAAGCCGTTTTAAGGGAATACGGACGAAATCCGGGTCGGACAGATAGGCATCCCGATCGAAAAAAGCTTTTTTTGTCGCTTCCACAACAAGATGGTAGTAATCGGCAGTACCTTCACCTAATTTTTTAATGTCAAAATTATTTAAAATATTCAAAATTTCCAAAGAGGCCATTCCCTGTGTATTGGGAGGCAGGTTGTATGCCTGATAGTTACGGTAATGGACACTTATGGGTGTTACCCAGTTGGCACGATGATTGGCAAAATCATTTGCTGTTAATATTCCTCCGTTTGCCTGCAGGTCCGCCACAATTTTTTTCGCTATGTCTCCCCGATAAAAAACATCAGCTCCGTCTTTTGCAATGGATTGAAGCGATAAGGCCAAATCAGGCTGCCTCATGATTTCTCCAACCTTGTAGATGGATCCGTCTTTCTTTAAAAAAGCATTCCGGAATCCGTCAAATCGTTGAAGATGCCGAAGTTCGGGGTCATCGGTATTGACGTTGATTTCGCCCCAATGCTGCAGGGATGTTGAAACAGGAAATCCGTTTTTGGCATAGGAAATGGCACTCTCAAAAAGGGTTTTCCATGCGATTTTCTTTTTACCCATATTGCCATTGGCGTATTTATAGGCTTCATCCCAGCCGGAAATGACACCAGGTACAGTATTGGCAGCCAAGTAACCTCGTGCAGGAATTTTTTTGAATCCTTTGTTTTTGTAAAAGGAAATGGTTGCTTTTTCTCCGGATCTGCCACTGGCATTCAAGGCTTTTATTTCAGCCGTTTTTGCATTGTAAATCAGCCAGAAATTGTCTCCGCCAATGCTGTTCATCTGGGGATAGACAACGGCCAGGGTTGAAGCTGCCGCGATGGCGGCATGGACAGCATTTCCACCTTTTTTTAAAACGGCAAGTCCCGCTTCGGAGGCCAGATAATGGGGTGAGGTAACCATGCCGCCTATGGCGACAGGCCCGATGCTTTGTGAGATGGTTTGACAGTATTTTTCTGATATGGGATCGAAAAACAAGGTTTGGGGGGAAGTTAATGATGTGTCGGAATTTTTTTGGGAATTTCCGGCTGTTTTTTTAACGGTTTTTTTCATTGGGGAGATGCAAATGATATGGAAAACAGGAATATTTTATGGATGTAATGATTTTAAAAGTTATTTGCGAAATAAATAAAGATTTCAAAGTATTTTTTGAAATAAATATTCTCCTGCGATAATATGGCATGTTTTTTTAATTATCGGATTTTTTAGACAGAGGTTTACGAAAGGAACGGGTATTTCAATCATGTTGAAAACAATTTGTGTTTATTGTGGTTCACATACAGGAAAGTTTGAGGAACATGCTGATGCAGCTCGGATATTGGCTAAGGAAATGGTAAAGGACAATATCGGGCTGGTTTATGGCGGAGCGCGAGTTGGGCTGATGGGTGTTCTGGCAGATGAAATGTTACGTTTGGGTGGGGAGGTAACCGGAGTGATACCCAAAAATCTGCTTGAAAAGGAAGTTGCCCATGATGGTCTGACCCGACTGTATATTGTCAAGGACATGTATGAAAGAAAAGCAATGATGTCTGATTTGGCAGACGGATTTATTGCCATGTCCGGTGGTATGGGAACACTTGATGAATTGTTGGAGACAATTACAGCCAGAATGCTTGGCCATCATGAAAAGCCTATGGGTATATTAAATGTAAACGGGCTTTATGATAATTTGATCAGTTTATTTGATCATTTGGTTCAACAGGATTTTGTTGATGCTTTTTACAATGATCTTTTGCTGGTGGATTCCGATCCCAAAACACTGATCAGTAAATTACTGAGCAGTTCTCCTTCTGAAGAAATAAAAAGTAAAATTTCCGCCCGTTTTTTAATTTAAGGTAAAGTTGAAAGTGCCTGTTCCAGATCGGCAATTAAATCTTCAGGATTTTCCAGTCCTACAAAAAATCTGACAAGTTGTTGTTTCTGGAACTTCCAATCTTTTCGTTCTGTTGAAATGCGATAGGGAACGCATAGACT
>CAZAIY010000101.1:0-5148 GCA_964485295.1 uncultured Oxalobacter sp.
ACTTATCATCACCTACAGCATAAATATCCCGAACCTTACCGCGATGCAATAACGGTAGCGACTTCAGGTTTGTTTGCATGATTCCTGACATATTTTTTACTTCAATTCCGGCAAACTGGACTGGAGAACTTTTTCAGACTGCCTCGTTCTGAAATCCAATAATTTTTGTTTTAATACAGGATCTGTTAAAGCCAACATGGAAATGACTGCCAATGTCGCATTAGCCGCACCAGCTTCACCAATTGCCATAGTTGGAACGGGTATGCCTTTTGGCATTTGGACTGTTGCCAAAAGAGAATCCAGTCCTTTCATATATTTGGACGGCATAGGCACACCAAAAGTAGGCAATATGGTTTGTGCAGCAACTACTCCCGCCAGATGGGCTGCACCACCTGCTCCTGCAATAAATGCTTTGCATCCTCGATTTTCCATATCGGCAATCCAAGCTTCCAGCTCTGCAGGAGATCGATGAGCAGATAAAGCTCTAGCTTCAAATGGAATATCAAAATCCTTACACATTTGTGCGGCTTCTTTCATGATTTCCCAATCTGAAGTGGATCCCATCACAATGCCAATCAAAGCTTCCTGATTTTTTTTATTTGGCTTTTTCTCTGATTCTTTCTTATTGGAAGCAACTTTAGATGTTATTTTTTCCGATATTTTTTTAGCCAGCGACTTAGGAGAAGCGGCCTTTTTAAGAGAACGTTTTCCGACAACCATATACCAACCACCCCATATCTTTATATTACAGAAATATCAAAAACAAGACAGGCGCACCCCTTTCGAAGCGCACCTGTATTTTTCAGTGATCCATACCGATACCAATACAACTATAGGGTCATATTATTTCACGATTTGTGTAAATTTGCCTGCTTTATATTTTTCGGCCATTTTTTCTAATGGTATGGGTTTTATCTTCGCAGCTTGTCCTTCACACCCAAATTCAAGATAGCGCTGACGACAAAGTTTTTGAGCGGCTCTACGCGCAACCGTCATATATTCACGTGGATCAAAGTGCGATGGATTTTCCGCCATGTAACGACGAATAGCACCCGTCATGGATAATCGAATATCTGTATCGATGTTGATTTTGCGTACACCATTTTTTATACCTTCCTGAATTTCTTCAACTGGAACACCATAAGTTTCTTTGATATCTCCTCCAAATTGACGAATTTCAGCCAGCAAATCCTGTGGAACTGAAGAAGAACCATGCATTACCAGATGGGTATTAGGAATACGGGCATGAATTTCCTTAATTCTTTTTATAGAAAGAATATCTCCGGTCGGTTTGCGTGTAAATTTATATGCACCATGAGATGTTCCAATAGCAATAGCCAAAGCATCACATTGCGTTTCTTTGACAAAATCAGCTGCTTCATCAGGACTAGTAAGCAACTGTTCTTTTGTCAACTTCCCTTCTGCACCATGACCATCTTCTTTACCACCTGATAAAGTTTCAAGTGACCCTAAAACACCCAGCTCGGCTTCTACTGTCACACCAATTGCATGGGAAAAATTGACTACTTCACGTGTTACTGCCACATTATATTCGTATGATGAAGCTGTTTTACCGTCCGGCATTAATGATCCATCCATCATCACTGAAGAAAAACCAGAACGAATTGCTGCCATACAAACAGCTGGAGACTGTCCATGATCTTGATGCATAACAACAGGTATATGCGGATAAGCTTCAACTGCAGCTTCAATTAAATGGCGTAAAAAAGCTTCGCCGGCATAACGCCTTGCACCAGCAGAAGCCTGCATGATAACAGGGGCGCCAACTTCATCAGCAGCAGCCATAATAGCTTGTACCTGTTCCAAATTATTGACATTAAATGCAGGAATGCCATAACCATTTTCGGCAGCATGATCTAATAATTGTCTCATTGATACAATAGGCATTCGTTTTCTCCTTTACTTAAAATATTAGGCACGCTGCATCAGAATTTCTACTGCCGGCAAAATTTTACCTTCAAGAAATTCCAGAAATGCTCCACCACCTGTCGAAATATAGCTAATTTTATTTCCGATATCATATTTTGCTATAGCGGCAAGCGTATCTCCACCACCAGCAATCGAAAAAGCTTTTGAATCAGCTATAGCCATTGAAATAGCTTTTGTACCACTACCAAATTGATCAAATTCAAAGACACCAACCGGACCATTCCAGACAATCGTACCTGCATTGGAGATTAAATTTGCCAGCATTTTTGCCGTTTCAGGCCCAATATCCAGGATCATGTCATCAGCCTCTATAGCATCAACCTTTTTAATAACCGCTTGTGCACTGGCTGCAAATTCTTTTGCACAAACAACATCAACAGGAATCGGAATGGTTGCACCACGTTTTTTCATCATGTCCATAATGGCTTTTGCTTCTTCAAGCAAATCTTCTTCTACCAATGAACGACCAATTTCATATCCTGCCGCCTTCAAAAAAGTATTGGCAATCCCTCCACCGACAATCAGATTATCAACTTTCCCACCTAGTGTCTTTAAAATAGTCAATTTACCCGAAACTTTGGCTCCACCAACAATAGCCATTAACGGATGATTTGGACGATTCACAGCATTTCCCAACGCATCTAGCTCAGCAGCCATCAATGGACCTGCACACGCTATCGGGGCATATTTTGCAACACCATATGTTGTTGCCTCTGCCCGATGGGCCGTTCCAAAGGCATCATTTACATAAACGTCACAAAGCGCAGCTATTTTTTTTGAAAGAAAATCTTCATTTTTCTTTTCACCCTTGTTAAAACGAGCATTCTCAAGCAAAACAACCTGACCTGGTTTCACGTCAACACCATTTACCCAATCACGTTTTAATTCAACAGGTTGTCCTAAAAGCTCAGACATTCTTTTAGCTACAGGTAAAAGCGATTCACTTTCATTAAACTCCCCTTCCGCTGGGCGGCCCAAATGCGAAGTTACCATTACTGCGGCTCCTGCTTTCAAAGCAATTTCTACAGCGGGTATGGATGCTCTAATGCGTGTATCTTCTGTAATATTGCCTTTAGAATCTTGAGGGACATTCAAATCGGAACGAATAAATACTCGTTTTCCTTTCAATTCATCCTTTGCTGCCAGATCAATCAAACGTTTGAATTGCATAGCGATCACCTGAAAAAGATAATATGGAGTAAATAAATCTGATATTTCAGATACTGATCTGATTATTTTACAGCAACGTTCGGTATAAAAAACCAAATCCGGAAAATGTCTATTAGAAAATACATTTAATTGCCAAGATTTTTTACAGATGCATTTACCCTAACAAATCTTTTAAAAATTCTATTAAAATTTGATTTTAAGATTGAAATTCAGGAGAACTTCATGCCAATGCATAATCGTGATGGAAAAATCTGGATGGATGGAAAACTAATTGAATGGCGTGATGCTAACATCCACGTTCTCACACATTCCCTTCATTACGGAATGGCAGTATTTGAAGGTGTTCGTGCCTATAAAACGGACAAAGGACCGGCTATTTTCCGTTTACCAGAACATACAAAACGCTTGATGAATTCAGCAAAAATCTTTCAGATGAAAGTACCTTATGATTACGATACTTTGCTAGAAGCACAAAAAGCTGTTATCAGAGAAAACAAACTGGATTCCGGATATATTCGTCCCTTGATCTGGATTGGATCGGAAAGATTGGGTATTTCAGCAAAAGACAATACGATTCATGCCATGATTGCAGCCTGGCCTTGGGGTGCCTATTTAGGGGAAGATGGTATCAATAAAGGTATCCGGGTTAAAACTGCCTCTTTTACACGCCATCACGTTAATGTTTCATTAGTTCGTGCCAAAGCATCCGGTTATTACATCAATTCGATTTTAGCGAATCAGGAAGCTGTTTCCAATGGTTACGATGAAGCACTTTTATTGGATACGGAAGGATTTGTATCTGAAGGTTCTGGTGAAAATGTCTTCATTGTTCGCGACAACAAAATATACACACCCGATTTGGCAAGCTGTCTTGATGGTATTACTCGCAACTCTGTTATTACACTGGCCGAAGATCTCGGTTTCAAAGTGATTGAAAAACGGATTACCCGCGATGAATTTTATACCTGTGATGAAGCTTTCTTTACTGGCACCGCAGCTGAAATTACACCAATTCGCGAATTGGACAATCGTACAATTGGATCCGGCGTACGCGGTCCTGTAACAACACAATTACAATCACTTTTCTTTGATGTTGTAGCTGGAAAAACAGCTAAATATACAAACTGGTTAACCTATTTGTAAACTCCTTTAACAGAAACCCTTCCTTTAACCAGGAAGGGTTTTTTATTAAAAGACCTGTTTTTAAATCTAGATTTGCCTATTTTCTGTCCTAACAACGAACTTCCTGCGATTTTTGTACCCCCTCGTATTTTCTTGAATATTTCCATGGATGGTACTTGTTGCTGTCCTTATTGCAACACGCCTTACATTGTCCGTTCAATTACGGTCTAAATTCGGGAGTGCGTACAAATAGAAAAAAGCGTGAAAAAACCATTGGGAGGAGAGACTGCCCAACCCTCATTACATTGACAAAAAGTCAAAGCGGCAGTCGAAGCAGTCCGTTATTAAAAATAGCGGTGTATCCAGCTAGAACACAGCTTTCAACCATTCTACCCGATGTTTTAGACTTCGGATGATCGACATCACTTAAAAAATGTACCCATCATATTGCGCCTGTTACCAGACCGATTCCACAGCTGTGCGAATTTCTGTTGTCGAAGTTTTAAGTCATTAAGACAAAAAACAACCCATGTAAACCCTGATATTATCAATAAAACAATAATTTGTATTGTTAATGATATTTAAATTCAGTTAAGTCATAGTGTGTCGCATAGGAAATTTATACTGAACTTACTGTTTTAAGGGGATACAAATAAAAGTTTCTTTACCAGATTGACAGCGTGTAAAACCAAATACACAAAATAATCAGAACAGAATTATTTGAAAATCGAAAAAGGTAATCGTGATGAAAGACTATAAACAACTGATTTGGAAGATTGCCCCCTTTCATTCTTTTTATTATTTTCAGTAAATACTCTTGAAAAATGATAACAGTACCCTTATCTGTCTTTCATTCGTTTAATTAATCAGATTTAAAAAGAGGTAAAAATGACTGTCTCTGAAAAA
>CAZAIY010000102.1:0-5147 GCA_964485295.1 uncultured Oxalobacter sp.
GTTTTGCAAGCATATAACGCCTTTCCCGTTTTGACAGCAGGTTTTTACGCCAGCTGTTATATACCCATGCCGTCAGATACTGAATGGCTTCTACTCTTTTTATCCCGACACAACGAACCATTGTCCCTTTCAGGCTCTGACTGATAAATCCAAATACATGTTCTATTCGACAACGTATTTTTGAATATTCACGATTTTTCGCCTTCTTCTCTTCACTTAAGGCATCTCCTCTCGATGCCCTCTGGCAGATAAACGGCTCAAGCCGTTTTGTCTTTCTTAAAAAGTGACTAATTTCACCACCAATGTAAGCCGAATCCGCATAAAGACGACGTTTCATTTCGCTTTTTCGTCCAGCTGGCATCCCTATCTTATGGGAGCGTCTTTTCGGCCTGTCCATCAACAACATCTTGGGGATCCTCAATACAAAGATAACGCTGTAAAAAAAGATTGCTGTGGATTTTCTTCTGCCTGCTTTCTGGTTTTGACTTTTCAACGGCAGCCTCGGCAATGGAGCGCCATTGTTCAAAGTCCACGTGATAATAGACAGAAAAAGGGTCATCCTTTTCAGAAGTCAGAGAAAAAAAGTAAAATAGTTGAAAAGACTGATCTGTCTACCCGGAGTACGGTAAAATTTTGTCATAACGGATTTTTTGGGGTTTTTTGTTTGCAGACTAATTATAACCCATTGAATCCGTTATTCTTTTATCCACTCAATTTATAGAAGTACCCTATAGTGAATTAAAAATGATAAAAATTCTTCATACATCGGATTGGCATCTTGGTCGCACTCTTTATGGAAAAAAACGCTATGAGGAGTTTGAAGCTTTTTTACTTTGGATACAAGAAACTGTTCAACAAAACGAAATTGATGTTTTACTGATAGCAGGGGATATTTTTGATAATGGGACCCCCAGTAACAAGGCACAGGAGCTTTATTACCAGTTTTTATCCGGCATGGCAAAATCTACCTGCCGTCATGTTGTGATTACTGCAGGCAATCATGATTCGCCTTCCTTTCTGAATGCACCAAAAGAAATATTGAAATTTCTGGATGTCCATATTGTCAGTCACATTGATGATTGGGAAGAAGAAGTTTTGGTTCTTCGTGGCAAGCAGGGTCAACCTGAATTGATCGTTTGTGCGGTTCCTTATCTTCGTGACAGGGATATTCGTACAGTGGAAGCAGGTGAAAGCATCCAGGATAAGGATAGAAAGCTGATGGAGGGTATTCGCAATCATTATGCACAAATTGGTGCCATAGCAGAAAAAAAACGAAATGAATTGGGAATGAATATCCCCATTATTGGTATGGGACACCTTTTTACTGCAGGCGGACAGACCCTTAAAGATGATGGCGTTCGGGATCTCTATATTGGTTCGTTAGCCCACGTCACTGCAGAAATATTTCCGACCTGTTTTGATTACCTGGCTCTTGGTCATCTTCATGTTCCCCAAAAAGTCGCAAAAAAAGAAACCATGCGCTATAGCGGTTCTCCATTGCCTATGGGATTTGGAGAAGCGAGACAGCAAAAAAGTGTTTCCCTGGTTGAATTTCAGGGAACAAAGGCAACAGTGCGATTAATAAATGTGCCTGTTTTTCAGCACCTTGAGCAAATCAGGGGAAATTTTGCCGATATTTCAAATCGTATTGATGCATTGAAAAAAACAGATGCTTCTTACTGGATCGAAGTTACCTATGATGGAGACGAGATTATTGGCGATTTGAAAGAGCGGATGGAAGAACAGACGGAAGGAACGAAAATAGAAATTCTCAGGATAAAAAACAATCGGGTTGAAATTAAAGTATTGGAACAGGTTAATGAAGAAAATCTCGAAGAATTAAATGAGGAGGAAGTTTTTAAAAAATGTCTGCTGTTTAATCAGGTACCTGAAAACCAGTATGCCGAATTACTTGAGACATATAGGGAAACCATGAAGTCTCTTTATGAAGATGACCTAAGAGCAGAATAAGGGAGCTTGGCAATGAGAATATTACAGGTACGGTTTAAAAATCTGAATTCATTGGTTGGTGAATGGAATATTGATTTTTCGCATTCCGAATATGTTTCAAACGGTATTTTTGCCATTACCGGACCGACAGGAGCAGGAAAAACAACGATTCTTGATGCAATTTGTCTTGCTCTTTATGGCAGAACGCCTCGTCTGGATAAAGTTTCCAAAAGTGAAAACGAGATTATGTCCCGTCAGACAGCAGAATGTTTTTCGGAAGTGACTTTTGAAACGAAAGAAGGGTGTTTTCGTTGCACGTGGAGTCAAAGACGGGCACGAAAAAAACTGGATGGCGAGCTTCAAAATCCTTCTCATGAAATTTCTGATGCCAATACAGGGCATGTTTTGGCAACAAAAATCAGGGAAGTTGCTGATCTCGTTGTAGAGAAGACGGGAATGGATTTTTATCGTTTTACACGATCGATATTATTGGCACAGGGCGGTTTTGCTGCCTTTTTACAGGCATTGCCGGATGAACGGTCTCCTATTTTGGAAGATATTACCGGAACGGAAATCTACAGTCAGATATCCATCCGTGTTCATGAGCGTCAACGAGAAGAGCGGGAAAAATTGGATCTTCTGAAAGCCCAGACGGACAGTATTATGGTGTTGAGTCCGGAAGAAGAAAATGGAAAAAAACAGCAACTTCTCAAGGCGGAAACCGAAGTGGCAGATCTTCTTGAAAAGCTGGAAAAGACAGGAAAAGCACTTGACTGGCTCAAGAAAGTGAATGATTTAAAAAAGGAAATAGCCGATTTCGAAGTGGAAGCTGCTGAACTGAAAAATAGTTTCAATAATTTTCAGCAGGAGCGAGTAAAACTCGATAAAGCTTTAAAAGTGGCAACTTTGGATGGGGATTATGCAGCTATCGATGTCATTCGCCATCAGCAAAAATCAGAAAAAGCCAATCTTCAAAATCAGGAAGAAAAACTGCCCCAACTGGAAAAAGATTTTAGGAATCAGTCGGAAGCACTAAAAGAAATCCAGACCCAACTTAAACAAAAAAAAGAGTCCTTGCAAAAGACTTTGCCGATATTAAATAAAGTTCGTCTGCTTGATCAAACAATCCGGGAACAAACAGAACAAATTGCGGAAACTAAAAAAGCGATTAACGATTCCAGTGAAAAAATTGCTAAAACGAACAGGGATAAAAAGACGAAGCAAAAAAAATTGGAAAAGGCATATGAAGATAGAGAAACCATTGAAGATTATCTTAAAGAGCATGATCAGGATGAACAGTTAGTGAGTCTTTTGACGGGAATTGAAGAACAGCTAAATGGGTTGACTGAGAAACAGAGAGAAGTAAGCCGCCTTGAATCAGAGAAAAAGAATGCTGAAAAAGCACTGAAAAAGGAAGCAAAAGCATTTCAAAAGCTCCAGAAAGAAAGTGATACGAAAAAAGAGGAATTAGAAAGTGCTTCAGAAAAACTCAAGCAGGCCAGACATGAATTGGATCAATTATTGAAGGGGCGTTTTTTACGTGAATACAGAGCCGAGAAGGAAAGTTTGATACGTGAAAGTCATTTTCTGAAAAGAATAGCCGAACTGGAAGAGGTAAGAGTGCAATTGGAAGACGGAAAACCCTGTCCGGTATGTGGCGCAACAGAGCATCCCTATGCAAAAGGGAATGTTCCCGTACCAGATGAGATTGATCAAAAAATCAGCGAATTGGGAAAATTGATTGGCAAAGCGGAAGATCAGGAAGTCCTTATTAAAAATTTGGAAGAATCGGAAAATCAGGCACGTACTCATTTGTCAACAAAAGAAAATCAGTACAGATTATCAGAACAAAAACAGGCTATGGCAAAGGAGACTTTGGCTGCAGCAGCAGAAAATTTCGAAAAATTACAGGCAGATTTTTTACAGCAGAAACAGAATGTGTCCCAAAAGTTATTGCCATTTGGAATTGAAGCTATTCCTGAAGAGGATATTTCTTCCTGCCTGGATTTACTCAAAAAACGGCTGAATGCATGGCAGGGACAAAATGAAAAAAGCAAAAAAATTGAAACGCAAATTGCCGGTATCGATAGTGATATTAAGCAGCTTGATGCTGTTTTGAAGACACAGAACGAAACATTGGAAGAAAAACAAAACAGTTTGAAAGCATTGGAGAAAAGACACATTCAGAAAAGTGAAGAACGAAAAGAACTGTTTGGGGATAAAAATCCGGATCAGGAAGAATCGCTTTTAAATCAAGGTATTTCCAATGAAGAAAAATCGGAAAATCAGGCAAGAAATCAATTTGATTTGTTACAACAGGAGATAAATACAGTAAAAGGCAGTATTGAGACTTTAAGAAAACAAATTAATCAGAGAATACCTGAACTGGAAAAATTGGAAAAGGCGTTTGTCGATGCGGTAACCAGTATTGGTTTTTTGAATGAAGAGGAATTTGTCAAAGCGCGTTTGTCTACTGAAGAAAGAAATGTGTTGATGGCAAAAGAAAAAACGCTCAAAGATCGCGAGGCAGATCTGAAAACAAGACAAAAGGATCGTAACGAGCGTTTATCCGCTTTGACACAGGAAAAAGTAACGGATCAGTCATTGGAAGATTTAGAGTTGCTTTTAAACGGGTATAAACAGTCTGAAATAGAGGCTCGTAACACGATTGCCGAAATCCAGCATCAATTAAATGAGAATGTGTCAGCCCAGGAACGTATCAGGATCAAACAGGCGGAAATTGAAGCGCAAAACCGGGAGTACAGTAGATGGAATAATTTGCATAGCCTGATTGGTTCTGCCGATGGAAAAAAATATCGCAATTTTGCCCAGGGTTTGACTTTTGAAATCATGGTGCAATATGCCAATCAACAGCTATCAAAGATGACGGATCGATATTTATTGGTTCGTGATGAAAGTGCTCCTTTGGAACTCAACATTTTCGACAATTATCAGGCTGGTGAGATTCGAACAACAAAAAATCTCTCTGGTGGAGAAAGCTTTATTGTAAGTTTGGCACTTGCATTGGGGTTGTCCCGAATGTCGAGTAAAAAAGTTCGAGTGGATTCTTTGTTTTTAGATGAGGGTTTTGGAACATTGGATGAAAACGCACTTGATATAGCTTTGGAGACTTTGTCCAGTTTACGGCAGGAAGGCAAATTAATCGGTGTTATTTCACATGTTTCTTCCTTGAAGGA
>CAZAIY010000103.1:0-5136 GCA_964485295.1 uncultured Oxalobacter sp.
TATCCAGATCAGGTTCAGAGGGTGTATCTCGCCCGGTTTTTCAACCAGAACCCCTAGCTTTGATGCATTTATATATGCATACTCGGTTATTATAACGCTTAATCTTTTCCAATACACATAAAAGCTCCCTTATAATCATATTTTTTTATAAAAAGATAATTTTTATCATGGAATTAGCCAAATCGTTTGAGCCAACAGAAGTAGAAAAACACTGGCGTGAAACATGGGAAAAGTGTGGTTATTTTCGTGCCACAATGGACAATAAAGACAAACCTGCCTTTTCCATCCAATTGCCTCCGCCCAATGTAACAGGGACGTTGCATATGGGACACGCTTTCAATCAAACCATTATGGATGGTTTGACGCGTTATCATCGTATGAAAGGTTTTAATACCGCATGGATTCCAGGTACCGACCATGCCGGTATTGCCACACAGATTGTGGTCGAGCGCCAACTGAACATGAACGGCATTTCCCGCCATGATCTGAGTCGCGAAGACTTTACAAAAAAAGTCTGGGAATGGAAGGAAGAATCCGGTTCCACCATTACACGACAAATGCGTCATTTGGGCACATCACCGGATTGGGATCGTGAATATTTCACGATGGATGAAGCCCGTTCAAAAATCGTAACTGAAATTTTTGTCCGTCTGTATGAGGAAGGATTAATCTATAGAGGAAAAAGACTTGTCAACTGGGATCCTGTTTTGGGAACGGCGCTTTCCGACCTTGAAGTCGTATCAGAAGAAGAAAATGGCTTCATGTGGCACATTCGCTATCCTTTGGCTGATGGTTCCGGTTATCTGACTGTTGCGACAACACGGCCGGAAACCATGCTCGGAGATACTGCTGTTGCCGTTAATCCTGAAGATGAACGCTATAAACATCTGGTCGGAAAAGAATTGCTTTTGCCATTAACGAACCGGAAAATTCCCATTATTTCGGATGAATATGTTGACAAGGATTTCGGTACGGGTTGTGTCAAAATCACGCCTGCCCATGATTTCAATGACTACATAGTGGGTCAAAGGCATCATTTGGAAATGATCAATATATTAACCTTGGATGCCAAAATCAATGAAAATGCGCCAGCTGCCTATCAGAACATGGATCGTTTTGAGGCAAGAAAGCAAATCGTTGCCGATCTGGAAGCCCATGGACTTCTTGAATCCGTCAAACCGCATAAACTGATGGTGCCAAGAGGCGACAGAACGAATGTGATTTTGGAGCCCATGCTCACAGACCAGTGGTTTGTCGCCATGAGTAAACCTCATGAAAACAATGCCTACTTTCCCGGCAAATCCATTGCACAGGTTGCACTGGAAAAAGTAGCTAGCGGAGAAGTCCGTTTCATTCCGGAAAACTGGACAACAACATACAACCAATGGCTGAACAACATTCAGGATTGGTGCATTTCACGTCAATTATGGTGGGGGCATCAAATTCCTGCATGGTATGACGAAGACGGAAATATTTACGTTGCAAAAACGGAAGAAGAAGCGCAGGCCAAAGCGAAAAACAAAAAAATCCGTCGGGATGAAGATGTTTTGGACACCTGGTTTTCCTCTGCGCTGGTTCCTTTCTCCACCCTTGGCTGGCCGGATGAAACCTCTTTAGAATATCAGACCTTTTTACCTTCTACCGTACTGGTAACCGGCTTTGATATCATCTTCTTCTGGGTTGCCAGAATGGTAATGATGACAACGCATTTCACCGGAAAAGTTCCTTTCCATACCGTATACATTCATGGTCTGGTAAGAGATGCCAACGGTGAGAAAATGTCCAAATCAAAAGGAAATACCTTAGATCCGATTGACCTGATAGACGGTATTGATCTTGAGTCTCTTGTCACCAAACGGACAACGGGACTCATGAACCCGAAAAGTGCCGAAGCCATTGCCAAAGCAACCCGCAAAAATTATGCAAAAGGTATTCCTGCTTTTGGTACGGATGCCCTGCGTTTTACGATGGCAAGCTATGCAACTTTAGGGAGAAACATCAATTTTGACCTGAATCGCTGTGAAGGATATCGCAATTTCTGCAATAAATTATGGAATGCGACCCGATTCGTGTTAATGAATACAGTTGATCAGGATAATGGTATCGACCTGCAAGCCGAATTTTCCTATTCCTTTGCGGATCGCTGGATTGTTTCACAATTACAAAGAACCATTACTGAAGTTGAACGCGGTTTTGCCGAATACCGTTTTGACAATATCGCTTCCGCCATTTACCGATTTGTTTGGGATGAGTATTGCGATTGGTATGTGGAAATCGCAAAGGTACAGATTGAAAGAGGAAACAGTGCCGAACAGCGTGCCACCCGCCAAACATTATTACAGGTTCTGGAAGCCACTTTACGGCTGGCACATCCGGTTATTCCTTTCATTACGGAAGAACTGTGGCAAAAGGTTTCTGCTCTTTTGAAAATAACCGGCAAAACAGATAATGCGACTATCATGTTGCAAAACTATCCTGTGTATCAACCGGAAAAAATGGATGAACAGGCGGAAAACTGGATGAAACAATGCAAGAGTCTTGTCGATTCGGCAAGAAATTTACGAGGAGAAATGCAACTATCTCCGGCTAAAAAAGTCCCTGCATTTATTGAACCGGAATCACTATCGGATAAAGCCTTACTGGCATCTTTCATTCCACATATGCAGGCATTATGCCGACTATCTGAAATTGAAATTGTTCCGGCACTGCCTGATTCTCCTGCACCCGTTTCCGTTGTCGGTCAATGCAAACTGATGTTAAAGGTTGAAATTGACATTGCGGCGGAAAAAGAACGTCTCGAGAAGGAAATGGCTAAACTGCGTCACGAAATCGAGAAAGTAAACGCAAAATTAAGCAATGAAAATTTTGTGTCCCGTGCGCCAGAAAAAGTGGTCAATCAGGAAAAAGATCGCCTTAAAAACTTCACGGCGACATTGGAAAAAGTGCAAGAGCAATATGCAAAACTGAAATAGTCCCGTCTTTTCTTCATCCCTTTTCTTTCATCTGGCAAACACGTTAAAGGAAAGGGATGGGACTTTTACTTTCTTACAAATTTTTTCCGGCAAAATCCCTGGCAAATTGCCAGGCTGTTCTTCCCGAGCGGGAAGCTCTGGCAAGCGCCCACTGCAAGGCTTCCTCGCGGGAAGATTCAATTTGTTCATTGGAACAGCCAAAATACTTTAACCAATGCGAAACGATTGCCAGATATTCATCCTGACTAAACGGATAAAAAGTCAGCCATAGACCAAAACGGTCGGAAAAAGAGATTTTTTCCTCAACTGCCTCGCCGGGATGAATCTCCCCGTTTTTACCCTGTCCATATCCGGCATTATCGGACAGATGCTCTGCCATTAAATGTCGCCGATTGGACGTCGCATAAATCAGCATGTTATCCGGCTGCGAAACAATGCTACCATCCAAAGCGGATTTCAGTACCTTATAACTGCTGTCTCCCTCGTCAAAGGAAAGGTCATCGCAATATAAAATAAACCATTCCGGGCGGGATTGAATGAGTTCGCCAATATCAATCAAATCAACCAAATCATTTTTGTCAATTTCAATCAAGCGCAACCCCTTTGGGGCAAACTGATTTAAGCAGGCACGAATTAAAGAAGATTTTCCGGTTCCTCTTGAACCGGTCAATAACACATTATTTGCCGGTTTTCCTTCGACAAACTGCCGGGTATTCTGTTCCAGAATAGCTTTTTGTCTTTCAACAAAGAAGAGGTCAACCAAAGATATCTTGGTCGAATACTGAACAGGATGCAATATGCCTTTTCCATTTCGACGACGCCAGCGATAGGCAATGGAAGGCGTATCCCAATCAACTGTTTTTTCCACAGATGGCAATACATTTTCCAAGCGGGATAAAAGCATCTCGGCTCTTGTCAAAAATTTTTCCAATGACGTCATTACGAACGATAATCTGCGTTAATGGAGACATAATCATGCGAAAGATCGCATGTCCATACAGTTGCGGTTGCCTTGCCACGCGCCAGATCAATCCGGACTGTAATTTCTTTTTGCCGCATCACACGTTGACCGTCTTCTTCCCTGTAACCGGGATTTCGTCCGCCGTTTCTGGCAACCCAGACGTCATCCAAATATAAATTCAAGTGATTGACATCCAGGTCATCTATACCAGCATACCCGATTGCCGCCAAAATACGTCCCAGATTGGGATCCGAAGCATAAAAAGCGGTTTTGACAAGCGGAGAGTGGGCAACAGAATACGCTACAGCACGACACTCTTCAACACTGGCTCCATTTTCAACCACGATCGTGATAAATTTGGTTGCGCCTTCTCCATCACGAACAATTTTCTGGGCCAGTTCCTTCGCAAGATCGGTTACCGCTTCCTGCAGGACTTTATAGCCGGCAGAGTTCTGGTCACGAATTCCAATATCAACGGCTCCTGATGCCATCAATATAAACGAATCATTAGTGGATGTATCTCCATCTACTGTAATACAATTGAACGAGGCATCTGCCGCATTTTTCAGAATCCGGTCAAGCAACCCTTGCGGTATTTTTGCGTCCGTTGCAATAAAACCCAGCATGGTTGCCATATTCGGTTTGATCATACCGGCACCCTTGCTAATACCGGTCAGCGTGACATTTTTTCCTTCTATTTGAATGGTTCGCGATGCCGCCTTAGGAATCGTATCCGTTGTCATAATTGCTTCAGCAGCATTGAACCAATTATCCTCTTTCAAATCTTTAATTGCCAAAGGCAAACCGGCAATAATTTTATCGACCGGCAGAAGTTCCAAGATAACCCCTGTTGAAAATGGCAGAATCTGTTCCGGTTCACAGCTAAGAAGTGCTGCCAGCATATCGCAAGTGGATTGGGCATCTTCATAACCCTGTTCTCCTGTTCCGGCATTCGCATTTCCCGTATTGACCAGAAGTCCTCTAATGGATTGCCCCTGGGTTCTGGCCTGTAAAATATGTTCCTGGCATATTTGCACTGGTGCCGCACAAAACCTATTTTTTGTGAAAACTCCTGAAACGGTTGCCTCATAAGGCAATGTCACAACCAACAAATCTCTTCTATCCGGTTTGCGAATATGTGCTTTGGCTGTGCCAAGTTTAATACCTGAAACAGGTTTCAAATCCGATGCGACCGGTGGAAAA
>CAZAIY010000104.1:0-5123 GCA_964485295.1 uncultured Oxalobacter sp.
ATTTTTTAAGCTCTGAAATCATCAATGAAAGACTTCGCGATCTTAAACCGGCAGAACGAATTGGTGCATGGATATCTTCTCGGGATAAAGCAGATCGATTAGCTCGTAATGTTATTCTTGTTTTGATTGGAGCTTTGGCCTTTATTGATGATCAACGAGTTGGGAGAATTTTACGAAACACCATTCATAAACGCTTGCAACAAACCGATCTGGGGAATTTGATCGGACAACTGTTTGATGTTCTGACACAAAATAATCAACATCAGGCTCTTTTAAATGAAGGGTTAAAACGCCTATCTACAGTCCTTGATGAACCGGCAACACAACGACATGTCGCATCCATCATTATTGAAGTATCTAGAAGAGAACACCCAAAGCTATTAGCCATGTTGGGAATTATGATGGATACAGAAGAATTTAGTATGCGAATTGCAGCATCTCTGGTTGAAAGTATGCAAAACTGGCTGCACGATATCGGAAAAAATGCATCTCATCCAAGACGAAAACAATTCGATATGGTTGTAGAAAATTTCATCATAAGCATGAAAAATAATCCAACGTATCATCAACGCGTTGAAAACTGGAAACAACAATTCTTATCCACACCAGTTGTCGCTGATTATTTTGAAACACTTTGGGTACAATTAAAACAGTGGTTACAAAAAGATGCTGTCAGCAATGAATCCCGTATGCAAATCAGACTGTCTCATGCATTCCGGCATTTTGGTCGTTGGATACTGGATAATCCTGAATTGTGTGATTCTATTAATGAACATCTTGTAAAAATTACAAGTTCCATGTCAGAGGAATTACATACATCTGTCAGCCAACACATTGTCAGTACAATTATTCAATGGGATGATCAATCTTTAGTCAAGGAATTAGAATTAACAGTCGGTAAAGACCTTCAATTTATTCGAGTCAATGGAACAATTGTTGGTGGCATTATTGGTGTCATTCTGCATGCTTTCGTACTCTTTTTGACAACTGTCTAACCTATATTTGAATTATTGGTTCATTTTTCATGTTGAAAAACGATCTTATTTTCTCTTTTTTTGCCAGAAAAAGGAGTAATAAAATAAAAAATTGACGATGATAGAACAGCCATAAAACCTAAACAAAGATATGTATTTTTAAATGCACCTGTTAATTCTGTTGTAACTGATAAAGTTCGAATACCAGAAAACTCTCCCAAAATAGTAGCCGCAACAGCAACACCCATACTCATTGAAAGTTGCATAATCACAGATAAAAGACTATTCCCACTACTTGCCTGTTCATCAGTCAAATCCAAAAGGGTTATCGTATTCATCGCAGAGAACTGAATAGAATTAATTACACCAAATATCGTAAAAATCAACAGCAATATGGAATAAGGCATATCTTTATCAATAAAAGAAAATCCTGCAATCATCATTCCTAGCAATAGGGTATTGATATTAAGTAATAAACGAAAACCTAATCGATTAACCAAAGGAGTAACTATACTTTTTGCAAGCATGGCTCCAAGTGTCATAGGAACCATGGTCATTCCCGCTTTGATTGGAGAAAACCCCAATCCAACCTGTAATAACAGCGGTGTTAAAAAAGGCATTGCACCTGTACCTAAACGCGCAAACAAATTACCGGCCAATCCAACTGAAAAATTACGAACTCGAAATAATTTTGGGCTAAAAAGAGGATTTTTAGAATGACAGGAATAAACCACATAGGCTGTCAAACTAACAAAGGCTACGATCAATAGCAAAACCAAATATTTATGCTGTACATAACTTTCACCTATTCCATTAAGTGCAATCGTCACACTCAACATAAAAACACTGAAAAATAAAAATCCGGATTTATCAAATGGAACGAATGTATTAACACGTGGGATATACGGCATATACCGAAAAGTACATAAAATCCCAAGACACCCAACCGGTAAATTAATCAAAAAAATCCAGTGCCAACTCACATAATCCACAAGGAAACCACCTAGTGTTGGGCCAACTAACGGTCCGAGTAAACCAGGAATTGTTATAAAACTCAAAATCTGAACCAATTCATCTCTAGGATAAACACGAAGAATACATAATCTACCAACTGGAACCAATATGGCACCACCCACCCCTTGCAGAACTCTAGAAACTATTAACATTTCAAGCGTGTAGGATAAAGCACATGCTAGCGACCCTAATGTAAAAATACCAATTGCTACTATAAAAATCAGACGGATACCAAAACGATCGGCAAGCCAACCCGAAACAGGTATCAATAAGGCCACTGTTAACATATAAGCGATAACAACACCTTGCATCTGCAATGGATGCGTATGCAAACTATCAGCTATTTTAGGCAAAGCTGTATTAAGAATCGTGCCATCTAAAGTTTGCATAAAAAAAGCAATTGCGATAACCCATGGCAAAATCCGCGCCGTTTTGGCATCAAATTGGATAACATCCGGCATAACTAATATTATTTTTTAATAGAAATGACTTAAAAATTTTCCATGCAACAAGGAAAAATTCTCAAGCTATTATGCATATCTTGATAAAGCAATTGCCAATTTTCTTATAATATAAAGATAGTTTTACGAAAGAAACAGATAACAAGTTCTACTATCAACTAGAAATATCATTATTGAATTACTGCAAGAAATCGAACTAAGACTTTATTTTTCTCTTTTTTTATTCTTAAAATTTTTAAGTCTTATGTTTAAATACATTTGAATGAATGAAGTATCTCCCTCTTCATCCTCATCCAATTCATCAGGATTGATAAAATTTTAATCAAACTGCCAATCAATATTTTCTCCAAAGTACAATCGCTTTTTAAGTAATTTATCGATCCAAGAAAAATCTTCTTCAAAATGTTCAGTTTTTTTACTTGATGATCAGATTGTTTTCGAGGCATATCATTTTCCATTTATTATTTCAATCAAATAGATAGTTTAATGTAGATATGCGACACAAAAAGGCACAATACACATCTTTAATCATGTGTATTTTGATAAAAAGGAAAAATGACACCCTTTTTACTAAATTAAAAGGGTTGAGACATAAAACTAAGTGCATCCATCAATATTTTTGGATCTCCATATGCCAATTGTTTTGAATCCGACAGGATTTGTCTAAAACGTCTGGCACCGGGTTCCCCTGCCATAAGTCCTAACATATGACGAGTTATACTGTGTAATTTTAATCCTCCTTTATCTCTTCCATATAAAGATAATTGTTCTTCCATATAAGGAAGCATAGCCAATAAAATATCTTTTCGATGAACAGGTATTTTTTTTATTCCATAATAACGTTCATCAAAATTTACCATCAGCCAGGGATTGTGATACGCCGCACGGCCAATCATGACTCCATCAACATGAAGTAAATGTGTATCAATTTCTGATTCCGAGCTAATGCCACCATTAATAATAATTTCCAGATCTGGAAAATCCTGTTTTAAACGATATACCACTTCGTAATGCAACTGGGGAATCTCTCGATTTTCTTTTGGATTTAACCCTTTCAAAATGGCTGTACGGGCATGGACAATAAATACATGACAACCGACATTAGCAATATTACCGATAAAATCCCTGACAAAATCATACGAATCGATATCATCAATACCAATACGATGCTTTACAGTCACATCAATCGAAACCGCATCCTGCATTGCTTTAATGCAATCTGATACAAGAGGAACTTCTCTCATTAAACAAGCACCAAATGCACCTTTTTGGACCCGTTCTGATGGACAACCACAATTTAAATTAATTTCATCATAACCCCATTTTTCACCAAGTTTCGCACAATATGCTAATTCAGCAGGTTCACTACCACCTAACTGCAAGGCAACAGGATGTTCTATTTCATTAAAATTTAAATGACGTTCGACATCACCATGAATTAAAGCACCGGTAGTAACCATTTCGGTATAAAGCCAAGTATATTGTGTAATTTGTCGATGAAAAAAACGACAATGTCGATCTGTCCATTCCAACATGGGAGCCACACAAATTCTGCGCCCTTTGGGAAACTTTGATGAAATTATTTTGTTTGTCATTTAGCTGGTGTAATTTGTTGATATAACCTTTTTAAATCATTTTCATGACTCGAAATTGATTACTGTAGCAAAGACATCAGATTTAGATTTTTAAAATTAGTTGGACTATTTAATTTGTTTTTCCGCATTAATAGCAAGCCACTGTTTTATTTTTTTATAGTGTTTTTTAGCTTCATTACGTTTTTGTTGGATCATTTCCCGATCCGCTTCAAACTGAAGTCGAAAAAGATCCGTACCATATTCTGTACTTGCAATCCCCATAGATAGAAAAACGGGGAAATTTTCTGGATTACTATTATGTTCCTGGCAGATGGAACGAACTCCTTGCATCAATTTTTTTGCAATATCAGCAGAGCATTTCAACAAAAGAACAACAAATTCATCACCGCCTATGCGTGCAATCATATCATTTGCCCGGAAAGCTCGACGAACCAACTGAGTCATTGTTGTAAGTAACTGATCGCCTGCCTCATGTCCAAGATTATCATTAACCTTTTTCAAACCATCTACATCGATATAAATCAGCGAAACAGGATAATCTTCCTTTGTAAGGGTAGCGAGTTTTGCATCAAATGCCCAACGATTAGAAAGTCCTGTCAGATGATCAAAATGAGCCTTGTCCATCAAAGCCAAATTGGTTTCATGAAGTTTATCGGCAATAGTATGTACACCTACAACATGAACCGCACGACCATATTTATTTCTTTTAACAATTTTTGCTTCAGATGTAATCCATTTATAAGTATTATCTGCTGCCAAAAATCGATATGTGCCTTCAAATGTATCTCCAAAAATAGGGAAATTGATATAACTATACTGATAGTTCATTACTTCATTAATATCACTGGGATGAACACGTTCAGTCCAGGAACTTAAATTTTGAGGGAATTTGTCCGGATCATATCCCAGCATTGTCATATAAGATGGAGAAAAATAAACTTCATTTAATTCCGTATTCCATTCCCATAAACCTGCTTTTATTGCTTCCATTACATGTGGAAAGCGGTTTGCATCTTTATGGATTTGTTTCCAGTAACGGATGGTTTCCAAATCAAATGAAGTCGCAATTATTCTTGTAG
>CAZAIY010000105.1:0-5104 GCA_964485295.1 uncultured Oxalobacter sp.
TCCTTGACGGTGGAACATGCCTAATCCCCAATTGAACTCTAATGGCGAGCTGCAGCATCTGTTAACGATAGAAGGACTTCCTCGGGAAATCCTGATACATATTCTTGATACAGCTTCCTCTTTTTTAAGTATTTCAGACAGGGAAGTAAAAAAAGTCCCGCTCATGCGAGGAAAAAGTGTATTTAACCTTTTCTTCGAAAACTCCACACGCACCCGCACGACTTTTGAAATTGCGGCAAAACGTCTATCAGCTGATGTCCTTAATCTCAACATTGATGCATCCAGCGTGAGTAAAGGTGAAACCCTTCTGGATACAATTGACAATCTGATTGCCATGCACGCCGATATGTTTGTCGTCAGACATGCCCAATCAGGTGCACCTTTTTTAATCGCTCAGCACCTTGAAGACGTTAAACAGCGGCACATTCGTGTAGTTAATGCCGGTGATGGACGACATGCCCACCCAACACAGGGACTCCTTGACATGTTTACCATCCGTCATTTTAAAAAGGACTTTTCAAATTTATCTGTCGCCATAGTCGGTGATGTTCTTCATAGTCGCGTTGCAAGATCCGATATTCACGCCTTAAAAATACTTGGTGTTCCTGATATTCGCGTCATCGGGCCGCATACCCTGGTAACATCAAGTATGGAAGAAATGGGTATCCGGCTGTATAGCAACATTGCAGAAGGATTGAAAGATGTTGATGTCATTATCATGTTGCGCCTGCAAAATGAAAGAATGAGCGGGACATTACTTCCTTCCGCACAGGAATTCTTCAAAAACTATGGTCTGACTCCAGAACGTCTGACTTTGGCAAAACCTGACGCTATTGTCATGCATCCGGGTCCCATGAACCGGGGCGTGGAAATCGACTCAGCAGTAGCAGATGGCAGCCAAGCGGTTATTCTTTCTCAAGTAACTTACGGTATAGCCGTGCGTATGGCTGTCATGAGTATTTTGGCAGGAAACTGATATCTTTTCTTTGGAAAAGCAATCTTAAATTTCATCCGCAGATCAAGGATATATTTAAATGAAACTATACATTCAGAATGGAAGACTGATTGATCCCATCAATAATATTGATGACAATAAGGACATCTGCATCGCCAATGGCAATATACTGGCCATTACAGACCCTGGCAGTTCCCGTTATGACTTCACTCCTGACCGAATTATTGATGCTGCCAATTTAATTGTTTCACCAGGGTTTGTCGATCTATCTGCCCGTTTGCGTGAACCAGGTTACGAATACAAAGCAACCCTTGAATCTGAAATGAATGCGGCAATACACGGAGGAATAACAAGCCTGGTCTGTCCTCCTGATACAGATCCTGTTCTGGATGAGCCCGGCTTAGTCGAGATGCTAAAGTATCGTGCGAAATCACTTTATCAGTCTCATGTCTACCCTCTTGGTGCTTTGACTGTTGGATTAAAAGGAGAATCCTTAACGGAAATGACCGAGCTGATTGAATCAGGATGTGTCGGTTTTTCACAGGCGGCAGAACCCGTTAAAAATACGGAAATGCTCATGCGTGCCTTGCAATATGCAAAAACTTATGATTACTGTGTCTGGTTGCGACCACAGGATGCATGGATCGGTCGTACTGGTGTTGCCCATTCCGGTCCTGTTGCGGCAAGACTGGGGCTTTCAGGGATACCTACCATCGCTGAGACCATATCTCTTTACACTTTATTTGAACTTGTCCGTCAAACCGGAGTTCGACTGCACCTTTGCCGCTTATCCACGGCAAAAGGAATTCATCTTGTTCGGGAAGCAAAAAAAGAAGGGCTACCCATTACATGCGATGTCGGAGCGCACCATGTGCATTTAACTGAAAACGATATTGATTTTTTTGATTCCAATGCAAGAATGTTGCCACCACTTCGCTCACAAAAAGATCGGGATGCCATTTCCAACGGTTTACTAGATGGAACTATTGACGCCATTTGCTCCGACCATACTCCGGTAGACGATGATGAAAAAACCCTGCCTTTTGGAGAAGCCACACCTGGCGCAACCGGTCTGGAACTATTATTGCCTCTCGCTTTAAAATGGGCAGAGGAACATGAAAAAAACATTCCAAATATACTTTCAAAAGCCATAGCAAAAATCACCTGTGACCCGGCAAAAATTCTGCAAATACCATGCGGTCAATTAACGCCCGGATATCCTGCCGACATCTGCCTTTTTAACCCAACCGAAAAATGGATTGTTAATCCATCCATGTTTGCAAGTCAGGGCAAACACACTCCTTTTATTGGAAAAACCCTAAAAGGAAAAGTCGAAATGACGATAGTGGAGGGGCGAATCGCCTACGAAAAAACAAAGTAAATTGTCAAACAATACAAAAGTCCGGTTTGCTTTTGCCTTTACAGTACGGGATCCTGGCAATCAACCTGATATCGTTTCCGGTTTTCAAGACAGACTGCTGTCAGTTTGCCTCCCCAAACGCATCCTGTATCCAATGCAATTAAATTGGGACGCAAAAGTAATCCTAGAGTAGACCAGTGTCCAAAGATGATTTGATTGTTAATCGTCTTTCTTGCTTTTACCTCAAACCAGGGGAGAAATCCGGCAGGATTCAAGGCAGGACCATCCTTCATATCAAAATCCATTTCCCCTTCTTCACTGCAAAATCGCAACCGTGTCAGTCCATTAACAATACAGCGCAATCGATCTTTTCCCATTAAATCATCCTGCCATTTTATAGGGTAATTGCCATACATATCATGTAAAAAATCCCCCCAATTTTCCCCTTGCAAAACAGATTCCACTTCTTTGGCTAGCAATAATGTTTGCTCTAATGTCCATTGTGGAAGAACACCTGCATGCACCAAAAGGTATCCATTTTCCTCATATGCAACAGGTCGTGTACGAAGCCAGTCAATTAATTCCTTGCTATCTGGCGCATCAAAAATGGCGTCCAGAGAATCCTTTTCCTGTTTTTTTCTAACACCGGCAGCTATAGCGAGAAGATGCAAATCATGATTACCCAATACGGTTATTACTCTATCGCCCAAACCACGAATAAAACGGAGTGTTTCCAAAGAATAAGGCCCCCTATTTACCAAATCTCCCGTTAAAAGATAACGGGCGTCAGGATCTTTTTGCTCAATCTGTTGCATCAATACCTGAAGCGATTTCAGACATCCCTGAATATCACCAATGGCATAAGTTTTCATGTTCACCCTTCTACCAGAAAATAACAAAGGATATGATATGTCATGTAAAATTATTTTTTTAGCTAATATAGCTCCCTTTTCATCAAATCATGACACAAAATCTGAATCCCAATATCATCGCGGCATATTTGCAAAACAATCCTGATTTTTTTAATGAATATCCTGAATTGCTGGCAAATATTCGTCTAACCAGTCCTGTTTTAAGGAAAACTATTTCATTACATGAACGACAAATTGAAGTTATAAGAGAAAAAAATAAAAACCTGGAACGTCAAATTGCGGAGCTCATACGAATTGCCCGTAACAATGATACGTTATCATTTCGTATCCAAAAATGGATTTACGCCATTCTTAAAGCAAAAAAAGACATTGACCGCATACCTGTTCTGGTCTCTGAACTTAAATCCATTTTCTCCATTCCCTATGCGACAATCCGTTTATGGAACATCAATAAAGACCATGATCAGGAATGGTTCACAGAAGATGTTACGGAAAATATCCGGCTTTTTGCCCAAAATTTGATGGATCCCTATTGTGGAAAAAACAATGATTATGATGCAAGCAATTGGCTTGGGGACAAAAACACAATTGCTTCCATTGCCCTCATTCCGCTGAAAACGGAAACAGAAACATTCGGACTGCTGGTTCTGGGGTCTTCCGATGAAGCTCGTTTCCGTTCCGATATGGCAACGGACTTTCTTTCTGCAATCGCCAAAACAGCAAGTGCTGCATTGACCTGTTTACTTGAGAAATAAAATGTCTGATTGCGTCACACCATCTTCATCACTACAAGCTATTGAAATGTATCTCGATAGCTTACTGACGCAACGAAAACTCTCGGATCATACGGTAGATAATTATCGACGTGATTTGTTTCAATTGCATGAACTATCTGAAGGCATTCCATTAGAAAAACTCAATCATCATCAAATACGTCGTTTTGTTTCAATATTGCATGCCAAAGGTATGAACCCCCGGTCTATTGCCAGAAAATTATCTGCCTGGAGAGGCTTTTATCAGTGGTTAGCCGAGCAAACAAAACTTCCTGTCAATCCGGCAGAATCCATTAAAGCACCACGAAGAACAAAAACATTACCCAAAGCATTATCTGTTGACGATGCCGTTCAGCTAGTTGCGAATCGTTCAGCACTATCGGATGCATCTGAACAAAATCGTTTAACCGAGACATGTAATCACGCCATGTTTGAATTGTTATATTCAAGCGGATTACGTGTATCAGAATTAACCGGTTTGGATATTCATCACTTTCAGGAAAGTGATTACACCTCTTTCAGTTGGCTAAATCTTGAAGAACATGAAGTAATCGTAACAGGGAAAGGAAATAAAAAAAGAATTGTTCCTGTTGGAACGGCGGCAATTGAAGCCATCAAAAAATGGCTCTCTGTCAGAACTCGACTTATACAGGAAAAGGAAACAGACGGTCAGCGGGCACTCTTTATTAATCAACGTGGACGTCGCATGAGTCCGCGTATTGTGCAAATCCGATTGAAAGCACATGCTCAAAAACTGGGATTGCCTTTTCATGTCCACCCTCACGTATTACGCCATTCTTTTGCTTCACATGTTTTACAATCTTCTGGTGATCTAAGAGCGGTTCAGGAAATGTTGGGACATGCTTCCATTTCTTCAACCCAGGTATATACTGCATTGGATTTTCAACACTTGGCTCAGGTTTATGACGCGACACATCCCAGAGCACATAAAAAATAATTTCTTTTGAAACCGTCTGGCATTTTTGATTTTTATCGTCCCAAAATTGCCAGCTCATAAAATCTATTAACAAGATGCTAGATATAAGGAAGAAAAAACAGTATATTATTGGCTCAATTATTTTTATAAATTTGATTAATATCATTTTTGCAAATAAATTTACTTGCAAAACCATAAAATCCATTG
>CAZAIY010000106.1:0-5057 GCA_964485295.1 uncultured Oxalobacter sp.
ACCGGATACGAGCATATCGCATGAAATGGCAGTTTGCGTATGAGGTTTAGGGGTGATTAAAGCACAATCATCACCGATTCCTAAAGCAACTGATGGCGTCGGACGGGTAAAAAAACGCGCAATGAGATTGAATTCAGAAGGCATAGAATTGACCAGTTATAAAATTAAATGATATTTACAATGGCGGTGAGAAATGTTAAATCCTATCTAAGATAGAATCCGTTTAATGTATCTGTTGGTAGAGCAGTTTACAATACCTATTATTTGATTCCGAGCAGAAAGTTTTAATTTTTTAAATAGTATTATTGCTATCTCTTTTCAGAACATATTAATTATTCCGTATTTCTTTTATGACTTTTTCATCCCCTTTGATCGAATATATTGGAGCTACACTTTTTTTGCTTGCAGTACTGCATACTTTTTCGACAAAGTTTTTCATTCGTTTAGCTCATCAAGGAACAAAGCATGCAGGATTATTGCATTTGCTTGGGGAAGTCGAAGTTGTATTCGGTTTTTGGGCATTTATTTTGCTAGGGTTCATTGCCATTATCAATGGATCAGCTTCAGCGGTTGCCTATATTGATGCACAAAACTTTACAGAACCGTTATTTGTTTTTGTTATTTTGGTGATAGCAGGAACCCATCCTGTTTTACAGGCAGCCCGCTTTTTTATCAATACCCTGGATCGTTTGATTCCATTACCTAAAAATATCAGTTATTTCTTTTTGCTTTTGGCAGTTGTCCCTCTTTTGGGTTCTTTTATTACTGAGCCTGCAGCAATGACTTTGGCGGCAATCATGTTGCGTGATCGTTATTTTTCACGACTGATTCCAGAGAAAATGAAATATCTGACATTGGCTGTTTTATTGGTCAATGTTTCTATAGGTGGTGTTTTGACGCCATATGCGGCTCCGCCTGTTTTGATGGTAGCGGAGAAATGGGGGTGGAATATGGATTTCATGCTGTATTCTTTTGGATGGAAGTCCGTATTGGCAGTTTTTATTAATGCAACGCTCATAACATGGCTTTATAGACGGGTGTTGTTGCGACTGGATGATTTTGATGAAAAAACAGAAAATGCTGATGTTCCGCCACTTGTAATGGGAATTCATCTGGTATTTTTATTGGGTGTTGTCGTTTTTAGTCATCATCCGGCCGTATTTTTGGGGCTGTTTCTTTTTTTTCTAGGTTTCACAGAAGCATACAAGCAATATCAATCTCCCCTTATGTTAAGAGAAGGTTTGCTGGTGGCTTTTTTTCTTGCCGGTCTTGTTGTTTTGGGTGGAATGCAAAAATGGTGGTTGCAACCCATTTTGGCAGGAATGGATTCTGTGGTCCTTTTTTTAGGAACGACTTTATTGACTGCCATTACCGATAATGCGGCATTGACCTATTTGGGTTCTTTGGTGGAAGGATTATCGGATGCCAATAAATATGCGTTGGTTGCCGGGGCAGTAACAGGAGGAGGATTGACTGTTATTGCCAATGCCCCCAACCCGGCAGGATTTTCAATTTTAAAAAATTCATTTGAACAAGGATCAATTAATCCGTTGACAATATCTTTGGCTGCGCTAATACCGACAGTCATAGCTGCGTGCTGTTTCTTTTTTTTATGAATTCATTTTTTCTGAGAATGAAACAGATTATCTGCAATTTCAGTGATGAATTGATGCAACAGATAGGGGCTTTTATCCATAATATATTGGATGTGTCGAAAAATATGCCTTTCTTGATAGGGTTCCAAAATAGTATAATTGGCATATGCAAAGATCAAATGACCCCCAACTTGAATCTATAAAGACACCTCCTCATTCAATAGAAGCAGAACAATCTGTTTTGGGAGGGCTACTTTTGGATAATGTGGCATACGACCAGATTTCAGATTTTCTTTCTGAGAGTGATTTTTATCGTTTTGACCATAAATTGATTTTTCAACATATATCCAATTTGATTGGATCTAATAAACCAGCGGATGTCATTACAGTTTATGAATCCTTATCCAGCATAGGGAAAGTGGATGAGGTTGGCGGTTTATCCTATTTAAATGCGTTGGCACAAAATACTCCATCAACAGCCAACATTCGACATTATGCACAAATTGTGCGTGATCGCAGTGTTTTGCGCAAGTTGATAACGGTTTCCGACGAAATAGCGGGGCTGGCTTTTAATTCAAAAGGCAAAGAAGTTAAAAAGATTTTGGATGAAGCGGAAGCTCAAATATTTTCGATAGCTGAAACAGGATCTCGAGGTGTGCAGGGATTTCAGGGGATTCAGCTATTGTCAGATCAAGTTGTGGCTCGGGTTCAGGAGTTGTTTGGTCGGGACAATAAAAATGATGTCACAGGAATACCGACGGGATTTATAGATTTGGATCGGAAAACTTCAGGATTGCAGGCAGGTGATCTCATCATAATTGCAGGCAGGCCATCAATGGGTAAAACGGCTTTTTCAGTAAATATCGGAGAACATGTTGCAATAGAAAGTGGTCTTCCAGTTGCCATTTTTTCAATGGAAATGAGCGGTATTCAATTGGCAACACGAATAATAGGGTCTGTAGGCAAATTAGATCAGCAAAAGTTAAGAACGGGACAATTCTCGGAAGATGACTGGCCTAAGCTGAGTTATGCGGTTGAAAAAATAAAAGAAGCACAACTGCATATTGATGAAACTCCGGCATTAACAATTGATGCCTTAAGGTCAAGAGCACGTCGGTTGGCACGTCAATGTGGTCAATTGGGATTAATAATAGTTGATTATCTGCAGTTAATGTCAGCCAATGGGATTGGGGAAAATCGTGCGACCGAAATTGGAGAGATTTCCAGAGGATTAAAGGCTTTGGCAAAAGAATTATCCTGTCCTGTTATTGCATTATCACAGTTAAATCGGGAACTTGAAAAACGTCCTGACAAAAGACCTAAAATGGCGGATTTACGAGAATCAGGTTCTATTGAGCAGGATGCAGATTTGATTTTGTTTATACATAGGGATGATTCAGCAGATAAAGGAGTTGCTGAAATTATTATAGCGAAGCAGAGAAATGGCCCAATAGGTGATATCAGATTAACTTTTAGAGGGCAGTATACTCGCTTTGAAAATCATGTGGGCATGTAAAGCAGTTGACGATTGTTCAATTATTTAAAAGTGAAAGATAATTATGTTTGGACGTTTGATGCCAAAAGATGGCAGATTTTTTGATCTGTTTATTCAGCATGCGGAGTTATGTGTAAGAGGCGCACGCGAATTAGTTGAATTAATGAGTAATTTTAATAACCTTGAGAGACGGTTGCATGCAATAGAGGGTATTGAAAAACAGGCGGACAAGGTAACTTATATGACAGTTGGCGTGTTGCATAAAACGTTTATAACGCCATTTGATCGGGAAGACATACATCGTCTGATTACAAAAATGGATGATGTACTTGATATGATGGAAGATGCCGCACAAACGGTTTCCCTTTATGATGTACAAATCGTTACCCCTGAAGCACAACGGCTTGCCGAGCTTTGTCTGGCCTGTACAGAAAAGATAAAAGAGGCGCTTTCATTATTGCATAACATGAATAATTCTCGCCAGATATTGGAAATATGTGAGGAAATTGATCGTTTGGAATCGGATGCGGATCATATTATGCATGCCGCCATATCAAAACTTTTTAGAGAAGAACCGGATGTCCGTAATTTAATTAAATTAAAAGCGATGTATGAGTTTCTTGAAAATGTAACGGATCTTTGTGAGGACGTTGCTAATATTATTGAAAGTGTGGTTGTTGAAAATGCATGAGCAAGAAGAAATCAGCAAAACCATTTGATTAGCGAATATCTATTAATTTTTAATTGATTAAAACTCATGCCAACTTATCAATTCAGTATTTATATTCTGATTTTTCTGGTAGCTCTCGCACTCCTTTTTGATTTCATGAATGGTTTTCATGATGCAGCCAATGCTATTGCTACGATTGTATCAACGGGTGTCTTGAGACCGCATACAGCAGTGGCTATGGCCGCTTTATCCAATTGCGTTGCCGTTTTTATTTTCGATTTGCATGTCGCTGCAACTGTAGGTAAAGGGACAGTCGATCCGGCAGTCATTGATCATTATGTTGTTTTTGGCGCCTTGTCTGGTGCAATTGCATGGAATATTATTACCTGGTATTACGGTATCCCTTCTTCATCATCTCATGCATTGATTGGCGGTTTGGTCGGTGCGGCAATTGCTAAAGCCGGTGCAGGATCATTGATTGCTTCGGGTTTACTCAAGACAATCGCTTTTATTGTGATCTCTCCTTTTTTGGGTTTTCTATTGGGAGGGGTAATGATGTTGATTGTTTCATGGGTTTTTGTCAATTCGTCTTCACGTAGTGTCGATAAATGGTTTCGCCGTTTGCAGCTGGTTTCAGCATCGCTTTATAGTCTGGGACATGGTGGTAATGACGCACAAAAGACAATGGGTATTATCTGGATGCTTTTAATTGCTGCCGGTGCGACATCAGCAGATGAAAGACTGCCTTTATGGGTTGTGATTAGCTGTTATGCCGCTATTGGAGGTGGAACGCTTTTTGGTGGTTGGCGTATTGTTAAGACAATGGGACAAAAAATTACAAAATTGAAACCGGTTGGAGGTTTTTGTGCCGAAACGGGTGGTGCATTGACATTGTTTTTTGCAACAGCCTTAGGTGTTCCTGTTTCTACAACACATACGATTACTGGTGCAATTGTCGGTGTTGGTTCTTCTAAAAAAATGTCGGCAGTTCGCTGGGGTGTGGCCGGGAATATTGTTTGGGCGTGGATATTGACGATTCCGGCGTCTGCTTTTATTGCTGCTGTTGCATGGTGGTTTGGCACGCTAATTTTCTGAAGTATTGTTTGTTTTCTTTTTGTCGCGATTATTGGCAGTAATGGAACTGTAAAGGGATGCGACAATCAGGAAAGCACCAAAAAGACCTGTAACCGCTTCAGGAATGTGTATATTGACACCTATCATCATTAACATGGCTAATGCACCAATAGCCCAAAAAGCGCCGTGTTCCAGATACCGGTATTGATTTAGTGTTCCTTTG
>CAZAIY010000107.1:0-4904 GCA_964485295.1 uncultured Oxalobacter sp.
GTCAATAAATCCATGCTCTAGCAGAAATTCAGCCCGCTGAAATCCTTCCGGCAATTTTTCCCGAACCGTGTTTTCAATGACCCGAGGACCGGCAAAACCAATCAATGCCTTGGGCTCGGCAAGAACAATATCTCCCACAAAAGCGAAAGAGGCTGAAACACCCCCCATAGTCGGATCAGTCAATACGGCAATGTAAGGCAGGCCTTTTTCAGCCAGTTTTGTTAACACCGCATTCGTTTTTGCCATCTGCATCAAGGACAACAGTCCTTCCTGCATCCGGGCACCCCCGCTGGCGGTAATGCAAATAAACGGAACCTCTTTCTCAATCGCGGCCTGAACACCTCTGACAAAGCGCTCACCAACGACGGATCCCATTGATCCACCCATAAATTCAAACTCAAAACAGGCAACAACAACAGGCAGCGTTTTAATAGTGCCCCCGAATACAATCAATGCATCTGTTTCTCCTGTGGCTTCCCGTGCGGATTTCAAACGTTCCGGATATTTTTTGCTATCTTTAAATTTCAAGGCATCAACCGGCAGGGCTTGGTGTCCAATTTCATATCGCCCTTCGGTATCGAGCAGGACATTCAATCTTTCACGAGCACGAATCCGCATATGATGACTGCATTGGGGACACACATGGGTATTGGTTTCCAGATCCGTACGATATAAAACCGTTTCACATGATGGACACTTTACCCACAAACCCTCCGGTATTGTCTTGCGCTGACTCGTTGCATGAGGCTGAATTCGAGGGGGAAGCAATTTGTCTAACCAACTCATAAAATCTCCTGAGAAACCGGCTATTTTAAAACAGCCGGCTTTGCATCAATGATTTTTGCCTAATCAATTTATTAAATACAATTAATCCGTGAGCAAGATCATACTGGTTTGACAGCATTTAGCCAACTGGCATTTATTCATTTAAAGCCGCTTTCATATCGGAAATAAATTTCTCCGCCATCTGCTCTGTCTGTATTCCATTAGTATTTTCAATAACTTGGATCAATTTACTGCCAATCACAACACCATCGGCCAATAAAGCAACCGATCTTGCAATATTTTTATCATGAATACCAAAACCCACACTGACAGGTATTGCAATATGTTTTTTAATACGGGACAAATTGGATGCAAGCTGACTCATATCAATATTGTTTGACCCGGTAACTCCTTTTAGGGAAACATAATAAATATAACCTGTTGCCTGTTTCCCGGTCTGTTTTATTCTTTCCTCACTTGAGGTCGGTGCCAAAAGAAAAATAGCATCCATATCCCGTGCACGCATCAATGAAACAAAATGCGCACTTTCTTCAAGAGGATAATCAACAATCAAAACACCATCAACCCCGGATGAGTATGCCTTTTCAACAAAATTTTCCACGCCCATCCGTTCAATGGGATTGGCATATCCCATTAATACAATTGGCGTGTTTGAATTTTCTTTCCTGAAATCCCGGACAAAACGAAGTACGTCTGGCAAATTGACATGATTTTCCAGTGCCCTTTCAGAAGCTCTCTGGATCACAGGACCATCTGCCATGGGATCCGAAAAAGGAATACCCAGTTCAATAATATCCGCACCCCCTTTAACAAGCGCATGCATTAAAGGAACGGTGATATTCACTTTGGGATAACCTGCTGTAATAAAGGGGATTAATGCTTTTTTATTTTGTTTTTTCAAAACTTCAAATACTTTTTGTATACGTGACATCATGAATCCTTTCAGATGATTTCAAAATAGGGTTGGATCTCAAAAATAAAATCACCATTGAATTCCCCTTTGTCCTGTAACCGTTTGAATATCCTTATCCCCTCTTCCGGACAGATTAACCAGAATCAACTTATCCGGTGCCAGTGCCGACGCCATTTTCGTTGCATAGGCCAAAGCATGGCTGGACTCCAAAGCCGGAATAATCCCCTCGATTTTGCAACAGTCATGAAAAGCTTTTACTGCCTCGGCATCTGTTGAGGAAACATAAGTCGCCCGGCCACTATCCTTTAGCGCGGCATGTTCGGGACCCACTCCCGGATAATCCAATCCGGCAGAAACGGAATGTGCCTGTTTAATCTGACCATTTTCATCCTGCAAAAGATAAGTCCGGTTACCATGCAATACACCGGGAACACCTGCTGTCAAGGAAGCGGCATGTTCACCTGTTTGGATACCTTTTCCTGCTGCCTCAACGCCTATTAATTTCACATCGGCAAAATCAATATAGGGATAAAAAATTCCCATGGCGTTTGAACCGCCACCGATGCAGGCAATAACATAATCCGGTTGTTTGCCTGTCATTTCTGGCATTTGTTCAAGACATTCCTGACCAATAACAGACTGGAAATCCCTAACCAGCATGGGATAGGGATGGGGTCCGGCAACCGTACCAATAATATAAAATGTGGTATCTATATTGCTGACCCAGTCGCGCAGGGCTTCATTTAACGCATCTTTGAGCGTTTTTGAACCGGATTCAACAGGGATGACTTTGGCACCCAAAAGCTTCATGCGATCAACATTTTGAGCCTGCCGTCTTACGTCTTCGCTTCCCATGTAAATAACGCATTCCAGTCCAAATCGTGCACAAATGGTTGCTGTGGCCACACCATGCTGACCTGCCCCTGTTTCGGCAATAATGCGTTTTTTCCCCATATATCTGGCCATGAGTGCCTGGCCGATAACATTATTGATTTTATGGGCTCCGGTATGATTCAAATCTTCCCGTTTCAGATAAAGTTGCGCACCTCCTAACATTTCAGACCAGCGTTTTGCATGATATACCGGTGTCGGCCGTCCCACATAATGTTTTAGTTCATACCGGAACTCTGTCAAAAAAGCCTTGTTTTGGCGGAGGTACGTATATGCAGAGGTCAATTCATTTAATGCATACATTAATGTTTCCGAAACAAAAATTCCGCCATACACCCCAAAATGCCCTGTATCATCCGGCAGGGAATAATGGGGATTGCGAAAAAACCCGACCGGATTTTGTGTGTCTGTATAATTTTTCATCATGTCTCACCGCAAAATGCAATCTATCCCACTTGAGCGGGATAGGTACTCGCTATTTTTGTATTGATTAAAAAGATTGACTGGATGCATTGACCGCACTGACGAAAGCACGAATTTTTTTTGCATCCTTTATGCCTTTTTCGCTCTCGACACCACTACTGACGTCAACAGCATAAGGCTGAACACTTTTAATTGCGCCAGCTACATTTTGATCGGTCAAGCCACCACTTAAAACGACCCGATGAGCGATTTCTTTTTCGATGAGGGACCAATTGAAAACCTTTCCTGTACCACCGTATTCTTCCGAATAGGAATCCAACAACAACCCGGAAAAATAACGGCTTGCAGCACGATATTCATTTTCATATTGTATCAAATCCTGGCATTTTGTATCGGATGAAATGCGAAAAACCCGAATAAACGGCAAATCTGCCATAGCGGCTATGGCCGCACAATTCTCTGGAGATTCATCTCCATGAAACTGCAGTAATGAAATACCGGTATGTCTGGCAATATCAGCCACTTCATTTTTGGTGGCATTCACAAATAAGCCGACTGTTGTCACAAATGGAGGGACAAGACAAACCAGTTCTTTTGCCTTGTCAGGCGAAATATAACGTGGACTTTCAGGATAAAAAACAAAACCCAAAGCATCTGCGCCGGCTTTGACAGAAACCAAAACATCTTCAGATCGGGTCAGCCCGCAAATCTTGATTCGGGTACGATATGGCATATCAGAAAACAAAAAGCTTTTATACAAGAGGCATAAAATTATCCGTTCTTTGAGGCAGATTCCATTTTTTGTCGTACATGACTTTGGTCAAATACAGTCCATCCGGCATAAAAGTTGGAGCGGCCTTATTTCTATCTTTTCCCAATAAAAGGGTATGAATCCATTGTGGCGCATAATCACCTTTACCGACATAAATTAACGAACCGACCATATTTCTTACCATGTGATGTAAAAAACCACTTGCCTCAAAAGTAAAAACAAACACATCCCCGTATTGTGCAATATCGACATGATTCATTGTCTTTACAGGAGAAATTGCCTGACATTCCGCCGCACGAAAAGCGGAAAAATCATGTTCTCCCAATAAATAACGAATGGCTTCCTGCATGGGTGCAAGATGTAGGGGACGAAAAACCCAGCCTACACGTTTTCTTAATAATGGAGAACGGACGGGATTGTTATGCAGCACATAACGATACTGCCTTGCTATTGCGCTGGCTCTTGCATGAAAACCGTTTACGGCAAATGGAACCTCACACGCCCATTTAACCGCTATGGATCCATCCAGAAAGGAATTTACCCCTCTGACCCATGAAAAAGGTTCCCGGTCAATGGTTGTATCCAAATGCACGATTTGCTCAAACGCATGAACACCGGCATCTGTCCTTCCGGCACATGCAGTAGGGATTCGTGTCTGTGTAAATTGATAAATAGCGTTTTCCAGCTGATCCTGAACTGTATGTTTGTCAGGCTGTTTTTGCCACCCTCTCCACTGACTGCCATCATATTCCAGGCCCAGCACTATTCGTTTCATGTTTTTATTCTATGGGGAAATAAAACTGCCAGGTAAATAAAACTGATTTTCAACTTTGGGAAAATTATCAGAGAGACTGTAATGCCTTCTCTGCTTCTTGCACCTGCTGTGGTGTACCCCGTACGATAACTTCCTCAAGAAGTTCACGAGCACCATCAGCATCTTTCATATTGATATAAGCGAGTGCCAGCTCCAGTTTGGCCCCCATTTCAACATTATCTGTTTCAGGTGAGTCGGCAGGTTCCGATACATTTTCTTCTTCATCCAACTCCAAATTAATATCAGACAAATTGAGTTCCAATGATGTTTCTGCCAAATCGGCATCCTCTGCAATTTGATCATCT
>CAZAIY010000108.1:0-4883 GCA_964485295.1 uncultured Oxalobacter sp.
GGCGACGATACCAATATCCAAGATACTGGGTCGCATATTGCTTGCAATACGATGGGCCGCTTCAATCGTTCTGTCTACCAGCTGATCGACGTATTGGGCTTTTTCAATTAAATCGGGCTGGTTTTCAGGCAATCGTTTGGCCAGTAAAGCCAGCGCCATTTTGATGGCAGTCAGGGTGCCGCCGAGGTCATCATGTATTTCTCTAGATATCTGGGTGCGTTCCTGTTCCTTGACTTCCTCAATATGGGCAGAAAGTTCCGCAAGACGGGTTTTGGAAAGTTTGATTTCCATTTCTTCCTGCTTGTTTTGGGTGATATTGGTAATAACACCTTCCCATTGTACGCTTCCATCATCCAATTGATAGGGAGATGCTAACAGGTTTATCCAGCGGATTTCCTTAAGGGAATCAATCCAGATTCGTCCTTCCCAGTTCCAGCTGGTCATGTAGATGGCGGAGTTTGTCATGGATTCGGTGTACGAATCACGGTCTTGAGGATGAATAAGGGACAAAAAGAGATCGGGGTTGTTGTGAAGTTGTTCCTGTGAAATTCCCAAAAGATTTTCGCAGCCTCCACTCAGATAAGGGAAAAAGACGCTGCCATCATTTTTCCGGACAATCTGGTAAACTAGCCAAGGAATCTTGGCATCAGGAGGAATATTAGTTGCCCTGAAAGGAGGGTATATCAGTTTTGTTTCCTCATCGGCCTTATGGTGAAAAATCTGAGGCTGGCCAATAGCGATAATGACGGGAAACTGATCCATTTCACATTTTATCAGGCGCATTAAAACAGGATAGGCTGTTGCGTTTTTTCTCACTAAAACCGCACTAAAGCTTAACGGTTCATGTTGTTTTTCCTGCGATTTTTTTTGTCTGTTTAAGGATCGAAGCCGTCTTTCCAGTTGTGTTTCTGCCGAAGTTGCTGCAAGGGCGGGAAAAGGCAGTCCCCGTAATTCATTGAGTGAGCGCTGTAAATTGGCGCAGGCGGATTCGCTGGCATGAAGAATATGCGAGGTTTGTGCATCAATAATGTAGATTTCATCAAATGATGCATGCAAAAGGGCGGTAAGGCACTGATAATCTTTCATCAGAATACGAAATAAAGTATGGTTCTAAAAGTATGGGATACTGCAAATTTTTCTCATATACTTTCCAAAATTGACAGCCTTTATTTTAACGATTTCCATTTTGAATGGATTTTTTATGTTTATCTGAAAAAAAATGGAATTTTTGATTCAATAACATAAAAAATTTAAAAAAAAGTTGATTTGAGGCAACATTTTGAGAGGAAATCCTATAAAATAGATGGTGGTTAAAAAGATTTTTTTCATAATGGAAATAAAAGTTAGAAATGGCAAAGGCAAGTAGTAGCAATAATCTGCGTACCCCAAAGGAATTTGAGTTCACAACGAAGGATTTCAGACGAATTCGCTCACTGATTTATCAGCGGGCAGGCATTACGCTGGCAGACAGTAAAGAGGAGATGGTCTATAGCCGTATTGCGAGACGTTTGCGTGCTACGGGTTATAAGGATTTTGGCGTTTATCTGGATATGTTGGAAAGCGGCAAGATGGAAGACGAATGGGAGGCTTTCACAAACGCTTTAACGACCAATTTGACTTCCTTTTTCCGTGAAGCACAACATTTTCCTATCCTGGCGGAATATGCATTGAAAAAGCGGGGTCAGGGCACGTTTAGTGTATGGTGTTCGGCAAGCTCAACCGGAGAGGAACCCTATTCCATTGCAATGACCTTATGTGAGGCCTTCAATACGATGAGACCTCCTGTAGAGATTATTGCTACCGATATTGATACGAATGTGCTGCAAACGGCAGCCAATGGTGTTTATGCCAAGGAAAAAGTGGAAAAAATGTCCAAGGACCGGTTAAGAAAATTTTTTCTGAGTGGCAAGGGAAAAAATGCCGGCATGGTCAAGGTGCGTCGTGAATTGCAGGAGCTGATTACGTATAATCAGCTCAATTTACTGGATAACAGCTGGCCAATTAGTGGTCCATTTGATGTTATTTTTTGTCGTAATGTCATGATTTATTTTGATAAGCAGACACAGGCAAAGATTCTTGCCCAGTTTGCACCATTAATGAAGCCGGAAGGATTACTGTTCGCAGGACATTCGGAAAACTTTAATTATGTGACGAATGACTTTAAACTGATTGGTAAGACGGTATACAAAAAGTTATAGTTTTTTGCTGAAGTTGATATAAAGCCAATAGGAATAACGAAGAAAAGTAATGATCCATGAGTAAGACAGCAGAAAATCATTTTGCAACGAATCTTTATTATGATCGTTCGTTTGGGATAAATGCCGCCAAAATTCTGCCAGGAGAATATTATTTCACTCCCAAGGATATGGTGATTGTGACAGTACTGGGGTCTTGTGTTTCTGCATGCATTCGCGATCGCGTCAGCGGTATTGGAGGCATGAACCATTTCATGCTGCCTGAAGATGGCTCCAACAAAAGTGACGGGTTGATTTCCGCATCCATGCGTTACGGGACATATGCGATGGAGATTCTGATCAATGACCTGTTAAAGGCAGGTGCCCGTCGGGAAAATCTGGAGGCAAAAGTATTTGGTGGCGGGCATGTTCTAAGCAGTTTCAGTTCCATTAATGTTGGTGAGCGCAATGCCCAGTTTGTACGTGATTATCTGAAGGCGGAAAGAATCAAGGTGGTTGCCGAGGATTTGGAAGACTATTATCCCAGAAAGGTTTATTTTTTCCCGAGAACAGGGCGTGTTCTGGTTAAGAAACTCCGTCGCTTGAATAACAATACCATTGCAAATCGTGAACAGGATTACGCAAATCGCCTGAGACACGAACCGGTAACAGGTTCTGTCGATTTGTTTTAATTGACCGACTGTTTTCCTGTTTGGGCATCTTTTTTGGGATGCCCTTTTATTTTTCCTGTTTTTGCCGGGCTGCCCAAAGTTGCCAGGCATTGAAAAGATTTTGGCAAACGAGCTGAATACCGGCTGAAATCGAAGTCAATGGCAACAGATAGGTATCTGCCATCCAGACGGCCAAAAGTGCATTTTTTTGTCCCAATGACTGTCCGGCAGTAATGCGTTTATGGTAAAAATTTCCCAGCTGTTTTCCGATAAAAAACTGTAAGGCACAAATCACAGTGGCTGTCATTGCCTGCAGCAAAAGGGTGGTTTCATGGATGGGGCTGGATACCAGTGAATGGACGGTTTTGGCAATAACGATCATCAATGTGACTGACCACATGTAAAAAGCCAGATCCTGTAATTCCCCCAGTTTCCGATTGAAAACGGGTGTTGTTTTACGAAGTAGTATTGCCACAAAAAAAGGCAGGATCAGGATGGGAAATACTTTTTGAATGATGGTGAAAAAAGCGGGTAAAAAAGCAAGGGATTCATTTTCGGAATGGATCCATGGAAAAAGAAGGGGAACAGTAACTGCTGTGGCCAAATTGGAGAGAATGGAAAAACTGGTTATATTGGCAGCGCTGCCACCCAGTTTTCGGGTAATGACGGCAGATGAGGTTCCAACGGGTGCGATCATGCAAACCATGGAGCCTTCCGCAAGAACAGGATCAAACGGATTCAATATCAAATAGGCCAGTATGCCTCCTCCGATCTGAAAGAAGATCAGCCAGAAATGCATGGTACTGAATCGTATTTCACTTAAAGGGATGCGGCAAAAAGTCAGCAAAAGCATGCCAAAAATGAAATAGGGCAGTAAAAAATAAAAATGGTTCAATACGGCATAACCGGCCGTACCAATGCAAATCGCAACGGGTAAGGTCCAGTTTTTCAAAAAATGGATAATAAAATGCATCTGAAAGGGATAAAAATTTAGAACCCCAAATCCTGATCAACAAAAACAATGACGGATTCCATTCCAAAAGGCGCACGATCCATAATGATCGTCATACGACAGATTCTCTCGGGAGTATTGCAGTTGTGACATTTGTCGGCAAGTCTGGCACAGGGTGTTTTTCTTCTCAATCTTTGGGCATTTTTGGGGGCGGCAATATTTTTTGCACGATCCATGGCTTCCAGAAGAGTGGGGCGGATTTTGTTTTTTCCAACCACGTAATAGCATACTTTCGGTCCAAAAGCGGTTGCGGCGACACGATTTCCCGTTGCATCGATATTGACGATCTGTCCTGTTTTTGCAATGGCATTGACACTGGTGATGTAAATATTGGCATGGTTGGCCAGTCGACGGACGTCATGGGATAAAACCAGGTCATGCCATACGATACTGTTTTTTTCCTGTAATGCTTCGTATAACCCCATTTCTTTCAAGGTGACACTTCCTCCAAATCCAATCGTTTGGGACTGAAGGGTTTTAACAAAATAGTTTTTTGCCTCTTCGATAGTAGAAAAAAAGTGGGTAACAAACCCGTGATTTTCAAAATTTTGTCTGATAGTTGCGTAGTCCATATGTCATTTCTTCAAAACGGTGTTGGTTTAAAATGGGGTTTGCCAGAAAGGCATGTCTTCATGGAATTGAGTATAGATGAAATTTCTGGCATGCCTTTTTATTTTTCATTAATAAAGTCCTTTTTGTCTGCCCAGTTCCTGTACAAGAATCAATAGGATATCCACAGTCGGTGTTGGGACACCGGTTAGCTGCCCCAGTTCCTGAACGGCTGTGACAAGCGCATCAATTTCCATGGACCGTCCTCTTTCCACATCTTGTAACATGGACATTTTATGTCCAACGGCTTTTCCTGCCACATCCAGTCGGCGAATCAGCATGTCTGACGGGATATCGATTCCCAATGCACGGGTAACAGCCTGTGTTTCCTGCATGGCTTTGATGCAAAGTTCCCGTAAGGGGCCATGTGTTATTTGATCGAGGCTGCGATGGGTTAAGGCACTGATGGGATTAAAA
>CAZAIY010000109.1:0-4784 GCA_964485295.1 uncultured Oxalobacter sp.
AATTGCATCCGCCAAATCCGCTTTCTTTTGCTGCAGTTCCTGAATTTTTTCTTCAAGGGTACCACGTGCAATCAGTTTGTATACAAAAACGGGTTTATCCTGTCCGATGCGCCAGGCACGATCGGTTGCCTGATTTTCTACTGCCGGATTCCACCAGGGATCATAGTGAATCACTGTATCTGCTGCAGTCAGATTCAAACCAACACCGCCTGCTTTCAGACTAATTAAAAAGAGCGATACCTGCCCTTCCTGAAAAGAACGGATGGCGCCTGCCCGATCGGTTGTATCTCCCGTTAATACAGCATAGGAAATATTTCGAACCTTGAGTTCGGCTTCAATCAATGTGAGCATGCTGGTGAACTGGGAAAAAATCAAAATCCGGCGATTTTCCAGCATCAGTTCATCGACCATCTCCATCAATGCCGTCAGTTTTGCGGAAGCATTGGTTTTTCTGCCGGCACTTCCCCTTAACAGTCGGGGATCACAGCATACCTGCCGCAATTTCAGCAAAGCATCCAAAATCATGATCTGGCTCTTTGCCAGTCCTTTTTTTGCAATTTCATCGCGGATTTTCTTATCCATTGCCAATCGGATCGTTTCATAAATATCGCGCTGGGAAGGATAAAGATCCACATTACGAATCATCTCTGTTTTTGGCGGCAATTCATCTGCCACTTTGTCTTTGGTTCGACGTAACAGAAAAGGACGGATGCGGCGTGCCAGCAATGCTTTCCGGTTTTCATCCGCCAGTTTTTCAATGGGGTGCCGAAATTCACTATTAAATGTTTTTTCATTACCCAAAAGTCCCGGCAGCAGAAAATGAAATTGAGACCACAGTTCACCCAGATGGTTTTCCAGTGGTGTTCCGGTTAAACATAAGCGATGGCGAGCACGAAGCGTCGTTGCAATTTGCGAAGCTTTGGATCGCGTGTTTTTAATATATTGGGATTCATCGAGAATCAGCAGATGATATTCATGCTCCTGCAGTTCCTCTTCATCTCTTGGCAATAGGGCATAGGTTGTTAAAACCAGATCGTACTGCTCAATTCTTCCAAAACGTTTTAGCCGTTCCTTTCCCTGCAATACCAGAACCTTCAGTTCCGGGGTAAAGCGCTCCGCCTCTTCCTTCCAGTTGCTCATTAAACTGGTCGGGGCAACAACCAAAGCCGGTTTGGTTAAACGGCCCGATTCTTTTTCAAGCAGGATATGCGACAAGGTCTGAAGTGTTTTCCCGAGACCCATATCGTCAGCCAAAATACCGGCCAGTTCATACTCCCGAAGAAACTGCATCCATGACAGACCTTCCAGCTGGTAATCCCTGAGTGAGGCATGGAGGGATTTGGGAGGCCGGACTTTCTGGACACCATCAAATTCCGCAAGACGTTTTCCGGTTTCCAGCAGACGTTCTCCATTTAGCCAGTGTAACGGCAACTCATTGGTCAGTTCAGCCAGACGGGGTGAATCCAGTGTATGCAATCGAATAGTCGGTTCATCTTCCCTGTTCGTAAAATACAGTTCCCCCAGCGTTCTTAAAATGGGTTTGATTCTTCCCCATGGCAAAGCAACACGTACCCCATCAGGCAGTGTTGTCAAAAGGGTTTCATTATCCGGTTTCTGGGTCAGTTTTTTCGGATCGAACTCTTCAGGTGCGGTTCGAATCAGTGTAATTAAAAGCGGCAGCAGGGAAACCCGTTTCTGGTTAACCACAATACCCAGCTCCAGATTAAACCAGTCTTTTCCGGTTCCTTTTTTATCGGAGATCCGGGCATACCAGTCTTCTATTTCAGCAATGTCATACCGGTATTCCTGTGTTTTTTTGACAATCCAGCCTTTTTCCTCCAGTTTCGGAATCATTTCGGTAGTAAAACGCATCCACTCGGATTGTGTGGGAAGTTCCAAAACACCCGGAATAATGGGACGAATATTGGCAGAATCCTTTGGCGTACTGAATCCGGCTTTTTTCAGGGTATTTAAAAACTGCGTTTCGACTTCCTGATTGCGTTCGATCCGCTCTATCAATGCCCCTTTTACCCGCATTATGGAAACATCTGTTCCATAAAATACCTGCTGACCATCGTAATCAAAAATCAATTGAAGATAATCATTCCATGAAGGCAATTCCGAAACATTTGACGTAATGGAGGGTTTGTTTTGTATGCTGCCCAAACGGATTACTGCTACCGGTTTGATATCGTTACGAATGGCTTCCTTCATTACCTGTGGCAGGGGAATCAGATCCGCCAGCCCCTGGTTGATCAGCATTTTGGAAACATTGGCTTTGTCCTTGATCGGAACAGGCGGTGCCTGGGAAACCAGATTTTGCAGATCCTTTTCCGAAATACCTGTGTTATTGGTTGGCAGAGTCAGCTCGCCACAGGTCAGACTATCCATATACCAGATAGGTTCTGTTGGCAAAATATAGTCAATTCGCTGTTTTCTGACTTTTCTCTTGTCTTTTTCATCAGGCTCGGGAACAAATTCCCAGGAAAGCCGTAACGAGGATTCCGTTTCCAGCCATACCAGACGTGCCTGTCTGGCAGGTGCCGCACGCAAAGGAAAAAGCAGTCCTTTACCAATATCGCTCATGGAATTTGTCCAGAGTAACTGCTGCCGGTCGATCAGAACCCGTAGCAACTGTGCGCCAATAGGCCCTCTTGGTTCAACCAGAGCCTGTCCCTGTAAAGTATTGCCGCCTCTCATGGCAATAAAAAGTCGTATCGGATCATCATCTTCCGGCTGCAAATAATCCGGTGCTTCCGCCAGAAGGGATTGCGGATCCTGGATGGGTACGGCTGTGGCAATTTCTCCGGTGGGCTTGTACCGGATTTTGCACATGCCCAAAAACAGACGCCGATCCGACTGATCGGGAGACAGAATATACAACAGCCGTCTTAAAGAATTTTCCGGTACATCAACTTCGGTTACCGAAGGATCGGCAATACCAAATGTGGCGTTTCTTAAACGCTGCATCCAGGTCGAAATGGGAGTGGAAACCGTTTGCTGCACATTGGCGGTTGCTTTTTTACGAAGCACATTTAACAGAACTGCGGCAACATGTTTGCAGTTGGTATGAACAGGACAGGTACAGGTTCCCTGAAAAACAGGCCCCTGAACGGTAGATTTTAGAAAGATATTCTGCTGAAAAATCTGATTTCCCCGCTCTTTTACCTGGGAACGAATCAGATTCGCAGCCAGTTGAACCTGTTTGATGTTGTCTCGCTTAACATATTCAAAACCAGCCTTATATGTAGCTTCATCAAACTGTTTGCGAATATCTTCCTGTGTAAAATTCATATACGTGTACCTTATTTAATTAACAACTTTTTTAAGGCGGAAGTGCACATTATCGAACATAAATACAAAAAAGGGGTAATTTTTTATTTCGTTTTGGGTTCTTTTGGCAACACATCTTTTTTAAAGACTGGAAATTTCTCTTAAATTTTGTATGATGTCGGGTTTTGAATTTTTATTATCTTTTTCATGCTGTTATCCATAGAACAACGTATCGCAAATCTATTGTCCGTTCCTGTCAAACAGGTTGAAGCTGCCGTTTCCCTTTTAAACGAAGGGGCAACCATTCCTTTTATTGCCCGCTATCGTAAAGAAGTCACCGGTGGACTGGATGACTCCCAGCTTCGAATTCTGGAAGAAAAACTTTTTTACCTAAGGGAACTGGAAGATCGTCGCGATGTTGTGCTTCGCAGTATTGAAGAACAGGGAAAAATGACAGCTGAACTGAAGCAGGCTATTTTGGCAGCTGAAGATAAAACGACCCTGGAAGATATTTACCTGCCCTATCGCCCCAAACGCCGGACAAAAGCACAACTGGCTCTGGAAGCCGGACTTTTGCCCCTGGCAGAAAGTCTGCTTGCCAATCCTTTACTGCATCCGGAGACGGAAGCTGAAAAATACCTGTGTTCTCCTTTTTCAACTGAAAATGGAGACAATCCGGGTGTTTCCGATGTCGCAGCTGCCCTGGAAGGAGCCCGGCAAATTTTAATGGACCGGTTTTCAGAAGACGCGCAATTATTACAGGCATTACGTACCTATCTCAAAGAACACGGTGTTATTGAAGCCAAAGTCATTACAGGTAAAGAAGAGGAAGGTATCCGGTTTTCGGACTACTATGATTATGAAGAACCTATTTCTTCCATCCCCTCTCATCGGGTATTGGCACTTTTTAGAGGAAGACGTGAAGAAATTTTAACCATTCGACTGCGTCTGGATTCCGAACCGGACAGACCCAAGTGGGATGCTCCTTTCAATTTCTGTGAAACCCGGATTGCCTCGCACTTTAAAATTGCCAATCAGAATCGTCCTGCAGATCGCTGGTTAATGGATACTGTACGCTGGACATGGCGGGTTAAAATTTTTACGCACCTCGAAAGCAATATCATGACTGATTTACGGGAAAAAGCGGAAGAGGATGCCATTCATATTTTTTCCCAAAATGTCAGGGAACTATTGATGGCGCCGCCTGCCGGACCGCGTGTTACCATGGGTCTCGATCCCGGTTTGCGAACAGGTGTCAAGGTTGCTGTCGTTGATGAAACAGGTAAAGTGCTGGATATTGAAACGGTTTATCCTCACCAGCCTAAAAATGACTGGAAAGGAACGCTGGATACCCTTTCCGGTTTGATCAAAAAACATCGTGTCAGTCTTATTGCAATAGGAAATGGAACAGCCTCCAGGGAAACAGACCGGCTGGCAAAAGAATTACTGCAGCAGGAATTAGGCAAATCATTAACAAAAGTTATGGTATCTGAAGCAGGTGCCTCTGTTTA
>CAZAIY010000110.1:0-4775 GCA_964485295.1 uncultured Oxalobacter sp.
TCCCTTTTTTCATGCCAAAAAAATACCCCTGTGATACAGGGGTATTTTCGGGATGCAAATATTTGTCAGGGCAGCATGGAACCGGTTTCCCGTAGTCTGGCAAACCATTCAAAAGCCTTTTCCAGAACGTGCGGAGTATGTCCGCCACGTGCATTGGCTTCCTCGAAATATTTATGCAAAAGTGGACGATAGCTTGGATGGGAGCAATTGTTAATGATGCGCAGGGCACGTTCTCTTGGAGCCAGTCCACGAAGATCGGCAATACCTTGCTCGGTAATAATGATATCCACATTATGTTCATTATGATCAACATGTGGCACCATGGGTAACACGCGGGAAATCTTACCGCCTGGCACACAGGATTTGGTCAAAAAGATCGTTGTATGTGCATTGGTGGCAAAATCACCTGATCCGCCAATACCGTTCATCATGTGGGTTCCGCCGACATGAGTCGAATTGACGTTGCCATAAATATCCACATCCATGGCCGTATTGACCGCAATAATATTAATGCGCTTGATGATTTCAGCATTATTACTGATATCCTGGGGACGCAGGAAAATCTTGTCCTTGTACCGGTCAAAGTTCTGATAAATGTACCTGGTTTTTTCCGGTGATACCGTAATGGCTGTGGCAGAAGCAAATACCATTTTGCCGGCATCAATCAGATCGAAAGTGGAGTCCTGCAAGACCTCGGAATACATCACCAGGTTTTTCCAGGGACCGTCCATCAGTCCCCACAAAGCGGCATTGGCGACACTGCCAATACCTGCCTGCAAGGGAAACATCTCGGTGGTGATACGGCCGGCATCGAGTTCGGAAAGGAAAAACTTGCCCAGATTGGCTGCCATGGCATTTTGATCCGGATCTGCCAGAACATTGGGAGAAGGGGAATCAAATTGATGCGTCAAGACAATACCGATAATTTTGGAAGTATCGATTTTCACTCCCTTGACACCGGCACGCTGGCTTGGGTGGTTCATCGGTATGGGTTCGGCACAGGGCAAGCTCTTGGGTACATAATAATCATGAATACCTTCAAGTTCATCCGGAACAGCAAGGTTCACTTCCAGGAGCACATGTTTGGCCGCTTCCAGAAAGACACCGCTGTTTCCAAAGGAAGTTGTTGGAATAATCATGCCATCTTCGGTAATAGCTGTTGCTTCCACAACGGCAATATCCGGTGAAGGTATTTGCCTGTTGCGAATCTGTAATGGAGGATCAGACAGGTTCTGATCGAAGTAGAGCACTTCACCGCTATTGATGGCTCTACGTGTTATTTTGTCGCAGATAAAAGGCATCCGCTTGTAAATGGCATTGGCATTGATCATGGCGCTGTCCACTTCAGGACTTAACGCTGCTCCGGTCATCAAAAATATTTTTCTTTTTCCGCCACTTGCTATTTTGGAAAATGCATGAGGAATAACTTTGGGGTCTCCTGCCAGAGTAAAGCCACTCATGCCGATGACCATTCCATCTCTAATGAAATTGGCGGCAGCTTCCGGATCCATGATTTTATTGAGCAATTCAGGGATACGAATCCTTCTTTTGACTTTTTCCGGATCGATTTTATATTCTCCACTCTCAGTCAAACCGGAAGGAATCTTCATTGCCTCTAATAATTTTGCAGATTGATCAGACATTCCTTGTTGCATAAGAACATTCTTTAAAAATGATTAAATTATTTTGCTTTTCTTACTGCAGAAACGAATCTATTCGTTGCAGCAAAATTGTTCTTTATTATTGTGATGCATGTCAAAAGATTCTTCCAGGCGTTTGCGCTGGACCAGAATATCATATAAAGCCGCCTTGCGATTTTGAATACCCAAAATCATTTTTTGATCCAATCCCGCTTTCATGTAAAGCCGTTTCAGATGATCTGCGTGCTTTCTGGATATAAATCTTTTCATGCATATACCTTTATTAGTTTTATAAGGTAACCCGAAAACAGCATCATGCCCTGCATAACAGACCATAATTCTTTTCGAAACCATCAAATAGATTTAGATTTTGTCTGTAGGATAGTCTATTTGGTGCCTGTTCTGTTTCATTGAAACAAGTTTTCAACGAAACAGAAAATTACCTTCTGCGCTTTATGGGCCAGAATGTCAAAATTAATTCTATATAAAGAACTGCTGTGTTACAAACATTTTCCTGTTATTCCGTCATAAAAAAACGGATAAAAAAGAAATGTTCACAAATTTTAAGCACAACATTACAAGGTTATAGAAAACCTGCTCTTTTGTCAAGTTCTTTTTGGTGTTCTGTCCAGAAAGAAACTCATGGCTTTTTCGACAACCGGCGGGTAAATAACATGTGGTCCCGAAAACATTTCAAAATGAACGGGATAGCCTTCATTCTTGAGTATATTGTAGTGTTTCAGGCCACTGGTCCTGATATTTAACTGCTCATCTTCCGGACTGTGGGCAATAAATACCAGTGGTTTTCCCTCCTTGTGATAAACATTCATGAAGCCGCCGGAAAATACAATGACATGAGAGAGCAGATTGCCATTTGTGATGCCTGTTGACAGGGCGTAGCTTCCTCCATCGGAAAAACCCGCAAAACCAAAATGATCGGGGTCAATCATGAAGTGGGAGGATACCCTGGCCAGCGCTTTTTCCAGTCGTTCAAAATCAGGCCCGTGTCCACCAACGGTCAAATCCCATGTTGGAAAAACCGATTGGGGAAGCATCAGTAAAAACCGTCGGTTTTTGGCATGTTCGATTAAAAAGGGCAGTACTTTTTCCGCATGTCCTCCCGCACCATGAAACATGACCAGCAGGGGAACAGGTTTGTCTGGTTTTAATCCTTCAGGAACAAAAAGCAGGGTATCCCTTTCATCCGCAATCCCAAGAGGCTGCAAATCGGGGGGCAGGGGATCCTTTTCAGGGGGAGTAATAGTAAACTCCAGTCTGCCCAGCATGGATTGCGGGAATGAGGAAAAGTCAAACTGGTCAAGATTGCTAAAACAGGATGGATCTGGATCAATGGTACTCATCTCTTAACAGGCACAAACAGGTTGAAAAATATAATGATATAGAAAAAATGCCCATTCCAGCCATACCGGATGCATTTTTTGTTTCACGGCAAACCTGTATCCATCCATTTTACTGTGTGCAATGGATACAAAATGAGCCCATATGAAATATTTCTATATATAGTATTTGCGTAAATCCAATTATCCTGTAAAATAGCGTGTTATTCATATCTGTAATTTGGGCTGTAGTTTACCTTGCTACAGTTTAAGAAGGCTGAATATTGTTGTACCGCAGCAATATTTGAAAACTGAAGCTGTTTTAATAACAAAGGAAATAAAAAATTATGTCAAAAGTAAAAGCTCTTGATGGAATTAAAGTTGTCGACATGACTCACGTACAAGCAGGTCCTGCCTGTACTCAGATGCTCGGTTTTCTGGGCGCTCAAGTCATTAAGGTTGAACTCCCTGGTTCCGGTGACGTTACCCGCGGTTGGTTAAGAGACGTAGAAGGTAAAGACAGTCTTTACTTCACTATGTTTAATGGTAACAAACGTTCCATTACCCTGAACACCAAAACACCTGAAGGTAGAGAAGTTCTTGAAAAACTGATCAAGGAAGCAGATATTCTGGTTGAAAACTTCGCACCAGGTGCAATGGATCGTATGGGTTTCTCCTGGAATCGCATTCACACCGAATTGAACCCACGTCTGATCATGGCTTCTGTTAAAGGTTACGCAGAAGGTCATGCTAACGAAAGCTTCAAGGTTTTCGAAAACGTCGCACAATGTTCCGGTGGTGCTGCTGCAACAACCGGTTTCTGGGATGGTCCTCCACTCGTTTCCGGTGCTGCACTGGGTGATTCCAACTCCGGTATGCACCTGTGTATTGGTATTTTGGCTGCTCTGCAACAACGTCATCTTACCGGTAAAGGACAAAAAGTTGCTGTTGCTATGCAAGAAGCTGTTCTTAACCTGGTTCGTATCAAACTGCGTGACCAACAACGTCTGGAATCCACCGGTCGTCTGGATGAATATCCACATGGTGAATTGGGTCTGCCACTCGGTGAAAGTACCCCACGTGGTGGTAATGCTGGTGGTGGTGGCCAACCAGGCTGGATGCTCAAATGTAAAGGTGCTTGGGACGGTACCGACCCAGATGATTACGTTTACTTCACCCTGCAAGCAAACGCATGGGATAAAATCTGTACCCGTATCAACAAACCAGAATGGATTTCCGATCCAGAATACAACACCTTTGAAGCACGTCGTAACAAACAGTTCAAAATCTTTGAATATGTTGAGTCCCTGCTCAAAGGTATGAACAAGCATGAAGCAACTGCCTGGGCAAATGAATATGACATCCCATGTGGTCCAGTTATGTCCATGAAAGAACTGGCATACGATCCATCTCTGCGTAAACTCAAAACCATCGTTGAGGTAGATCACCCAGATCGTGGTGGTAAATATCTGACCATCTCTGCTCCAATCAAATTCTCCGATATGGAAGTTGATGTAACCCGTGCTCCATTACTTGGTGAACACACCGATGAAATTCTGAAAGAGCTTGGTTACAGCGATGCAGATATCGCACGTATCCGTGCAACCAAAACCCTCGGATAATTCGTCTTATCCATAAGAAAAACGGTGTTCTTCGGAACACCGTTTTTTTCTGATATTTACTTTTTTAACTGCAATTAAAAAGTGTATCAAAAAGTAAAAACAACTGGAAAATAATTATAAAAATGACATTCGCATCCCGTAGTTTTACCCCCCCCCATACGCCCAGCATACCAGTC
>CAZAIY010000111.1:0-4740 GCA_964485295.1 uncultured Oxalobacter sp.
ATAGGCTCTTTTTCGGGAACAGCAATTTCTATATCAATATAAATTTCTTCTTTTATTTTTATTGTGGGTGTCATTTCCTGACGTTTAACGCCAACAATATTGCCGGCATCATCAAACATGCAAATCATCACTTTGGCCTGACGTATATTTTGAATCTCATCCATGTCAAGCTGACTGGTACTGGCAACCTCATCCAGACTGACTGGTAGTGGTGGGGTTATCCGCCTGTTACGTTTTCCATGAAAACGCAGCTTGTTGTAAAGCGCCCAGGTTAAAAATGCGGCACACGCTACACCAATAACTGGAAAATACGTTTTTATAACGGTTTTGATAGCCTCTATATCCTGATAATCAATAAAAATTTGATTTGAGAATGAATACCCCAAAAAGTATCCGCCAATAACCAAAAGAGTAAAAAAGAGATAGAGCATTATCCCCCAGAACAAGGCATGCAGGAAAATGCCAAGCATTTTCTGTTTCATTGTCTGTTTGTGTTTCTGGCACACAATGACATTCTTCGGATCAATAAGCATTTGTTTTCCAATTAATAAGTTATTTTGATAAATTTATGCGTTTTCGTTTGTATCGCTATGTATTCCTCTGTCTGTTGTATGCCAGCGTCCCCGTTTTTTTCCACTCGAAAAGAACATGGCCTTGGGAAAGGCAATAAGGGAAACAATCCAGTTCAATACCCAGTAAAACAGCGGGTACCAGATCGTTGCCAAATAAATACCACCCAAATTGCGATCATATCTTCTGTCCATAAAGAAACAAACAGCAAATTGCAACAGGCAGGTAAACCCTAAAACCAGTCCTGTAGACCTGAAAGAAAAAAATGGATCCGGTAAATCCATCGGGAGGTTCACAAACATTCCCAGTACGGCAAGCACCACCAGCAGTAAAATGGTATAACTCCAGGTCACACTACAAATATATTCAAAAAATATGGCCCAAAAACGCCTCTCCTGCCAATTGAATAAATGGTGACAGTAATTTTTAAATGCCTCCCCTCCTCCAACAGCCCATCTTAATCGCTGTTTAAAAAGACCAACCAGGGTTTCCGGCATCAAAATCCAGCACAATGCATGCGGTTCAAATCTGACATCCCAATGCTTTAATTGAAGTCTCCAGCTAACATCAATATCTTCCGTGATAGTCAGTTCATTCCAGTATCCCACGGAATGCAATGCACGCCGTCGATAGGCGCCTATGACTCCGGAAATGGTAAATATACGTCCATATATGCGCTGCGCCCGTTTCAACAATCCAACGATGGCGGAAAATTCTCCGACCTGTATCCTTCCAAGCAGTGTGCTTCGGGTCCGAATACGCGGATTGCCTGTCACGGCACCCACACGCGGGCTATGAACGAAATGATTCATAATCCAGGTAACAGCATAGTGATCCAAAATGGCATCACCATCGATACAGACCAGAAACTCCCCTTTTGCAGCCAAAGTACCTGCTTTTAGGGCAACCGCTTTTCCCTGATTTGTCGCCAACTGGACAACCCGAAGCCGGGGAATTTTTTTTGCCAGGGCTTCCAGTTGACTTCCCGTGTCATCGGAACTGCCGTCATTGATGGCCAGCACCTCATAATTTGGATAATGCATATCAGCAAGTGCAGTAAATGTTTCGACAACATTGGAAGATTCGTTATAACAGGGAACCAGAATGGATACCAATGGATATTCCGGCAGTTTGGGAGGATCAGTATAGGTAAAATCCCCCTTTTCATAACGAAAATAGTAAAGCAGGGCCCCTGTCATCCAGAGATATGACATAAGTAATGGATAAAAGAAAGCAAAGTCAAAGAGAAACTCCAATAGACCGTTTAACATATCCTATTTATTACTTTCTTCTTTTCATCAGGGATTGCTTTGAATTGAAAAATAAGGGTAAATCACACTCATATCCGGATGTCCCAAAATAGGGTCATCCGGATAGTAACCAAAATTAACCGCTCCATGCTTTAACAATTGCTGCATTTGCTGCGCCATGATTTCATTTGGCATAGGACGCAAATTATCAGGACGCCAATCTTTTGCCTGCAATTCAAAAACCGTCTTGCGTAAACCCAATGGATGCTGAGCCACTTTTAAAATCAGTTCTTCCATCCATTTTTCATGCCAGTCCGCCGCCCCTTCCATAAAAGGCATCGCTTCCAGACCCGTAAAATCATATGTTGTTAAAAAATCATCCAGATTTTGCGCCATCCACTCTTCTGCCTGAGGAGTCAGAATAGGAGGCGCATACATATTGCGTGCTGTATACACTGGCGGATGCCATGTCTCGACTGCTGCCTGCAGTTCTTTTGTAAAATCAATCAGTGCCCGACTTTTCGCTCTGGAAAAAGTATGCATCATTTTGCCGTCTTTTCTGATGACTTCGGGATCATCCGGCAAACCAAGACTTCTCATCCACGCTTTTCCTGCAGGGCTGACATCTTCATAGTCTCCCATGATGGCATCATCGTGGAAAATGATTCCCGCAAAATAGGCATGACTGGCCAAATCCTGATAAATTTCCTTGATAATCCGTTTATTGCCATCATCAAACGGGGTTAACCGGGTATAAACACTACCTGTTTTGTCAGCTGATACCGACTCGATAACAGGACGATTCGGAATATCAAAACCCAATACCGGCAGCCAGGCATAAACCTCGCATTTATATAAAATAGCAAGCTGCCAGGATAAATAATTGAAAAGATCCGCCCTCATAGGGAGATGACGGTTAGGAAAATACAATGCATCTGTTGTGCCATTTCCGTCCGGATCCGCATATGCCTGCAAATAAACGACATTGATACCGGCCGCTTTAACACGATCCAGTAAAAGAGCGATATTTCTATTGAGCTGTTTGGGATCCTCATCATAGATCATGTCAATATCCACATGCATTACTCTTTGCGGAGGAATAGCGGACTCCAAGGAATTGGGAAGTCTGGCTTCGGGATTACGGCGACTGTATGCCGTACTGCCTGCCATAGCCCCCACTTCAACTTTATGCATCATTTCCGGCAGATTGAATCCTTTATGGATCATGAGCCTTGGAATTGTTGGCCAGTCCGCAAAAAAAGCCAAAGAAGCGGTAAGTTCATACCCGGCTTCCATTGCGGCCTGAACCCCAACATGATTGTAACGGCCATATGGCCACATCACCATTTTGGGTTGATGTCCGGTATTTTTATAAATAATTCTGGCAGAATGCCTTAAATCCTGACCGACCCTTTTTTTGAATTTGGAAACGGATTCATAGGAATTGGTTTTCGGATCATATAATCGATGCGCACCAGCCGGCAACATGATTTTTTGAGGATTGCCAGGATGCCCTTTATGCAAATCATGGGAATGGGAAGCCAGTTCCACTGTTTGTGAATCAGCCATTTCCCTGATCTGGTCCCAACTCAAGAAAAAAGACCGTGGCAGCAATTTTCTTCCACCATAATCAACCCATGCGTTTTCCGGCGTATCCAGCCAGGAAGTTTCCAATGCCAAAACAGCTGTATAGCCATATGACTGCAGCATGGGATAAACAATTTCATAAAAACTGCGATATCCGTCATCGAAGGTAAGTAAAACCGACTTGGGGGGCAAATCCGTTTTGTTTTGCTTTGCCTTCAAAATATCTTTCAGGCTGACAACGGTATATCCGTTATCCCGAAGCCAGTCAAAATGTTCTTTCAATTCCGACCGGGGTACAGGTGCGGCGTCGACAAAGGCATGTTCATCGAGAACAGGAACAATATCGTGGTAACACAAAGTAATAAAGGAAGGTGTCTTTGCTTCTACATGTGTTGCAATGAGAAAAGAAAACATGGCAAATGCCAGACCCAAAACAACTTTTTTGCCACCCATCATCACTTTGTGAGACATCCCGAAAGTTTTCATATCCTGCCCGAATGTATTGAATTCTTTGAATAAGTGTCGTAAGAATAAATTCCGTATAACCTTTAAATACGATTTTTGTCTCGTTAAACCATTAAAAATGGCGGTTAAACAGAACCCCTTCATAAAATCATTTCTTTAACGAATGGCGTTATCTTCCGGTTGACAAACTCTGGCTATTTTTAAATATTCCCGTAAAACCCGTTTCAGTCATCATGAAATGATGTGATGCCCGATTGCATGAACTCATGGTTTTACCCGGGACTTTTCAAAAACCTTTTCGGGATTTTTATTGAAAAAAGTAGTACCAAAGTACAATTTTCAATCGAACTGTAAACCAATAAACTTTGATGATATCGGAATTAGAAGTTATGTTTTTTTCAAAAGAAACCAGGAGATAAGCTATGGCAACAGTAGGTATCGTAAAGGCACTGAGTGGAGAAGTTACGGCAACGGATCCCAGTGGCAACATCCGTATCCTGAAAGTTGGAGACAGCGTTGCAGATAATGAAACCATTAAAACAGCAACCGGTTCCAATGTACACATTGATTTCAATAACAACGGGTTTGCGACTTTAGGTAGTGGCAGCAGTCTGACACTGGATCGTGCCACTTTGGCCGAAATTGCTTCAGTAGCGGAAGATGCAAAGCCAGCCCAGCAACAAAATGCCCAAAATGACCAAAATGTTGAGGCTTTACAGCAGCAAATTGAAGAGGCTCTTGCAAGAGGTGAAGACCCAACTGCTCTGCTTGAAGCTGCAGCGGCAGGTCCTGGCGCCGGCGGTGGTGGCGCTCAGGAAGGCGGTTCTTTTGTTCTTGTGGAACAAAATGCAGACCGCGGACAACTGAC
>CAZAIY010000112.1:0-4720 GCA_964485295.1 uncultured Oxalobacter sp.
ATAAAGGAGCAGAAAAACAGGGTGGAATAGATTTAACGCATTGCTGTAAAAAACAGACGGGGAAATGGCAAAAGGATATTTCCATTTTTTAAAGGAATGATGGCTTCAGATAAAATTTCCAGAAGTTCGGCCTCGAATTCAGCATGCTTTTCTAGAGGTAAAATGGAAAAGAAAGGGCGCAAATGTGTTGTTCTGAACCATTCAATAATATCGCGGTATGCCGATAGCACATGAAAATAGGTGGTTTGCCAAAGATGATATTTTGTGGCGATATTGGAAAGAATGGTTGCGTATTCTGTTGGAGAAAGATTGTTTTGTCGCTGAATGTTTTTCGGGAAAACGGTTTTCCATTTGGGGTTTCGAAGAAGTGTTCTGATCGATTGATATAAGGGATGTTTTTCCTGAAGCGGGGTTTGTACGGCCATTACTCCACCTTCTTTAAGCCTTCCCATCATGTTTTTTAATAGTTCTTCGTGTCGGGGAATCCATTGGATTGCGGCATTTGAAAAAACAATATCATAATTCGTTTCCAAACTGGGTAGACCCGTTGTGGCATCACAGATCATGAAATCCAAATCGGCATCCAAGTCTATGCTGGCTGTTTTGGCAACCTGGATGGTGTTTTCAGAGTTGTCTATTCCGATAATACAGGCATGTGGGAATTTTTGGGCAAGAACATGCGTACTGTTACCGTATCCGCATCCTATATCAAGGATTTTGTGAGGTTTTTTCTGTAATTGAATACGTGAGGCCAAATCAACAGCAGGTTGTATGCGTTCATCGGTAAATTTGAGCTGTTGATTCGGATTCCAGCCATTCATGTGTATCTCCTCTAATAAAAACGGAAAAAGAGAAGAAGCCGTTTTGTCAATATTGTTACATATGATATGGGATATCAAAATTGTTTTTAGCTTGCCCCGTTAAAAGAATTGTAAATGATGTATTAAAGATGAAACGGTTTTATATTAAATATCCTGATGAAGTTTTTGGATTGCAGTTTCTCCAGAGAAAAAGTTTTCTGGACGTGATATGCTCACAAAAGCAGAAGTTTTACATTTTCTTGTTTTATTTTTAGCTGATAACTGAAAAAGATAATGAAACGTTTATTTTTTGCCTGTGTGTTGTTTTTTACAGCCTCCATTTCAAATGCGTGGACGGGGATGGTTGTTAAAGTGTCCGACGGTGATAGTCTGACAGTCAAAACAGAAGATGGTATTTATCATCGTTTGCGTTTATACGGGGTTGATGCACCGGAAAAGAATCAGGACTGGGGCGAACAGGCGAAAAAAGGGGCTTTTTCATTGGCTATTAACCGATTGGTTGAAGTGGAGGTGATGTATTACGATCAGTATAATAGAATGATTGCTATTGTTACTTTACCTAGTGGACGTATTCTTCAGGAAGTGATGTTGGAAAAAGGACTTTCCTGGGTTTATGAAGGTTATTGCAAACATGATTTTTGCGATAAGTGGCGTACTAAAATGGAAAATGCACGTTCTTCAAGAAGAGGATTATGGCAGGATGTTTATCCTTATCCACCATGGGAGTGGCGCAAAGCCAAACGTCAGGAAGCTCAGTGGAATAATGGAAAGTAAAATGGAACCTTCCTCAAATCAATATTTTGTAAATACCTGAATATGATAAATAGCGCGCTTTTTTTTGAACTCTTGAATTGGGAAAAGTTTTTAGCAGTGGCTGTTTTTTCTGATGTGTCTGTCAGTCAAGTAACGGTCATGCAGTAATTTAAAAGCTGATCAATTTGTTGATCAGCTTTTTTTTAGAAAAAGAACTTGATACCTGTGTTATAAAAATGAAAAGCTATTATTACAGAAGAAAGGATCATGCAAGATGAAACTGTCTGGAAAAAAGGTTCCGGTCATAACGCGAGCCATATTTTCTTTGAGTAATTTTTTAGCGTTATTTTTCATATGGGGAAGTTTAAGCACATGGGGAAATGCTTATGCCGATGATTTTCAGGATGGTTTGGTTCAATATGAAGAAGGGCATTATCACGAAGCATTCAAATTGATAGAAAAAGTAGCGGAAACGGGAAATGCCAATGCGGAATACAAGCTTGCTTTGATGTATTGGTATGGGAAAGGCGTAAATGTTGATTATGAGAAAGCTTTTTACTGGTGTAAAAGAGCGGCTCATCAGGATCATATGAAAGCGGCTTATGCACTTTCAAAAATGTTCCAAAGTGATAATTTGATTGAAAAGGATAATCAGGAAGCCTATTACTGGTTTAGACGAGCGGCTGAACTGGATATGGAAAATGGCAAACTTGCCATTGCCTTAATGTATTACAAAGGAACGCTGGTTGAAAAAGACATTGAGGCCGGGTTGACATGGCTTCAGAAAGCGGCTGAGGAAGAAAATATTACAGCATTAACCAAACTTGCTACGATGTATGAACAAGGTGAAAATGTTGAAAAGAATGAATCTTTGGCGTTGTCACTTTATACAAAAGCGGCAGAGAAAAATGTCGATCAGTTGATGTCACGGGAATCTGCCCTTCAAAGTCGCTCTGAAGCACAGTATCGTTTGGGCAAAATGATTGAAGAGGGGCGGGGAGGTGCTACCAAAAACAAGGATAAGGCTATCGAATGGTATAAAAAGGCTGCTACAGATGGAAATGATGAGGCGGAAAGACGACTGGAAAAAATGGATATTGGTTCACATTATCCTATTGTTTTTCCTTGAATATAGGAAATGAAATTCGTTAAATGCTATTTTGCCGGCAATGAAAGATCAAGCTGGACAGGACAATGATCGCTACCGGTAATGTCGGGATGAATGCTTGCCGCAATAACGTTTTCCATAAGTCGGTTTGAAACAATAAAGTAGTCAATACGCCACCCCACATTATTGGCTCTTGCATTACTTCGATAACTCCACCAGGTGTAGGCATCTTTTGTGTCAGGGTGAAGAGCGCGGAAAGTATCGGTAAAACCTGCCTGAAGCAGTTCCGTCATTTTTGATCGTTCCTCATCTGTAAATCCTGCATTTCGGCGGTTACTGTTAGGATTTTTTAGATCAATTTCCTCGTGGGCAACATTAAGATCGCCACAAAGGATGACAGGTTTTAAATTATCTAGCCCCTGCAGGTAGCGTCTGAACTCGTTTTCCCAACGCATGCGGTAATCCAGACGGGTTAATCCCTGTCGGGAATTGGGCGTATAAACATTAACCAGATAGAAATTTTCAAATTCGAGGGTAATGACACGTCCTTCATTATCGTGTTCTTCCATTCCAATCCCATAAGTTGTTTCAATGGGTTTTTGTCGGGTAAAAATGGCGGTGCCGGAATAGCCTTTTTTAATTGCACTGTTCCAATATTGTTCATACTCATGCAAATCCACTGTCGCTTGACCGGGCTGCATTTTGGTTTCTTGTAAACAGATAATGTCGGCATCCAGTTTCGTAACTGTATCCAGAAAGCCTTTACCCAGTACAGCTCGTAATCCGTTGACATTCCAGGAGATGAGTTTGATAACAGGTGCCTTTTTCATTAAATCGGGTTTCCTTTGGTTGGGTTTAAAAAACAATAAGAAAAAAGTGTCAGGACATGATATATGCATCAGGTTGAAAGCTTACCAGTTTTCTTTTGATTATGCAGACAAAAAATTTTTATCCCAGGTTTGTCTTGGATTTATGGGGCATCCTATAATAGATGAAAAGTTTGTTTTTCTGCATACTTAAAGGTTTTCTTTTGACTGATACGATTGATTTTTCATCCGCTTCCCATACATCCTCTTATGGTGAGTCCGGAAAATATAACGGGCAGATTGCCCGTTATTTCGATTCGGATGGCCCTTTTTCAAAAGTTGTTAACGGATATAAGATGCGGCCTCTTCAGATTGAAATGTCGCAGGCTATTGCTGAGACTATTGAAAAAAGGGAAATATTAATTGCTGAAGCAGGAACGGGAACAGGAAAAACCTTTGCCTATTTGTTACCTGCTCTTTTATGGGGTGGAAAAGTCATTATTTCAACAGGGACAAAAAATCTCCAGGATCAGCTTTTCTTAAAGGATATGCCGACGGTAAGGCAAATACTGGATATTCCTGTCATTGTTAAACTGTTGAAAGGTCGAGCCAATTATGTGTGTCTTCATCGTCTTAATCGCACCTTGGAAACAGGACGTTTGACGACACGTACGGAAGTCAAATATTTGCGTTCAATTGAACGGTTTAGCAAGAAGACTGGAACAGGTGACAAATCGGAACTCGATGATGTGCCGGAAAGTGCATCAATCTGGAGTATGGTTACTTCCACCAAGGAAAATTGCCTGGGTAATGAGTGTTCCTATTACTCGGAGTGTTTTGTAATGAAGGCCAGGCAGCAGGCAAAAACAGCCGATGTTGTTGTCTTCAAACATCATCTTTTTTTTGCGGATATTCTGTTAAAGGATTCAGGTGTAGCCGAGTTGTTACCCACTGTAAATACGGTGATTTTTGATGAGGCGCATCAATTGCCTGATACGGCAAGGTTGTCTTTTGGAGAATTTGTCTCGACTACGAGAATACTGGAGTTTTGCCGTGAAACATTGGTGGAAGGACTTGCCCATGCAAGAGATGGCGCAGACTGGAGTACATTGATTTCTGCCGTGGAAAAAGCCGCCCGCGATTTAAGACTGGTTTTTGGGGATGAATATATAAAACTAGCGATCAACCAATTGTCAGAAATAGAGCCGCTTTTTGATGCGTTAGATAAGCTT